>CAYGTG010000360.1:0-7636 GCA_964352485.1 uncultured Nannocystaceae bacterium
GGACTATCCGGCGACCATGGTCTACACCGCCGACCACGACGACCGGGTGCTCCCGGCGCACAGCTACAAGTTTGCCGCCGCTTTGCAGCACGCCCACGCGGGCGAAGACCCGGTCCTGATCCGCATCGATGTGCGTGCCGGCCACGGAGCGGGCAAGCCCACGGCCAAGCGCATTGAAGAGTGGGCCGACTTGTGGGGGTTCCTCGTCGAGCACTTGAACATGGATGTTTCGGAGCTGCCCTCGTGAGACGAGCCGCCCTGGGCCTGGGCCTGGGCCTCGGCCTCGTCGCCGGATGCGGCGATGATTCGCCACCCGCCATCGCGGGGTCGACCGGGGCGCAGGCGTCCTCGAGCACCGGGGGCTCGACGGGGACCGAGGCAACGGCGGATCCGAGCACCACAGCCCCGACGCAGGGCGGGAGCAGCTCGACATCGAGTCCAAGCACCAGCACCACGAGCACCTCCACCAGCGGGGGGCCCTCCCAGTGCGCAGACGGAGTCCACGACCCCGGGGAGCTTTGCTTTGGCGATCCCATCGTTGTGGGGGACGTCGGCGAGAGCCCCACGGGGCTGGCCGCCGGTGACCTCGACGGCGACGGGCACCTCGATCTGGCGCTCGCCGCCACGGCGAGCTCGTCCGTCGTCCTCGTGTACGGCGATGGGACCGGCGCGATGACGGTTGGCGAGAGCCTGCTCGCCGGCCTCCAGCCGCGGGGGGTGGCCATCGCCGACCTCGACGGCAACGGCGAACTCGACGTGGCCGCCGCCAACCTCGGCACCGACTACGTCGCCCTATACGCTCAAACCAAGGGCGTGTTCGGGTCCCAGCAGCCCCAGGCGGCCGGAGAGCGACCCCGCAGCGTCGCGGTCGGAGATGTCGACGCAGACGGAGACCTCGACCTCGTCGCCGTCGCCGAGGATTCGAACACCATCGAGGTTTTGCTCGGCGATGGCACCGGCACGTTTGCGAGCGCCATTGGATACGAGACCGGTCCGCGGCCCTACGACGTCGCCCTGGGAGACCTCGATGGCGATGGAGTGCTCGACGCGGTGACGGCGGACTTCGGGGGGACGACGATCAGCGTGTTGTTCGGCGCTGGGGACGGCTCGTTCGCGGACCCGTCGCCGCACACCGTGGCCTCCGCACCGCGCTCGATTTCGGTGGTCGACTTCGACGAGGACGGCGCCCTCGACATCTTGGCGCCCAGCTTCGACGCACAGGTCGTCAGTCTCCTCCTCGGGCAGGGCGACGGCGCGTTCGGGCCGTTCATCGCACTCCCGGTCGGGCAGGGGCCCTACGTCTCGACGGTGGCCGACATGGACGCCGATGGACGACTCGACCTGGTCTCGGTCGCTCGGGACGCGGGGACGGTGTCGATCGTCGTCCCGGCGGCAGACGGATCGTTCGCCGAAACCGAGATCTTCGTCGGGTTGTCCCCGTTGGCGCTCGTCGTGGCCGACTTCAACGAGGATGGCTCCCCGGACGTCGCGGTGACGGATTCGTTGGGCGGCACGGTGTCGGTCCTGCCCTCGAATCCGTAGCTTATGCCCCCGGTTGTGCCGGCCGGCCGCCGGGGGTAGGTTCGGCGCCAGATCATGTCCGATTCGTACCGCACGATCGACCCGCAGGCGCTCCCCAAGCACTTCGACGCCCAAAACGTCGAGGCCGAGCTCAACACGCGCTGGCAGCAAGCCGGCCTGTATCACTACGATCCCGATCGGACACGGGAGGAGACCTTCGTCGTCGATACGCCGCCGCCCACGGTGTCGGGCAATCTGCACATCGGGCATGTGTTCAGCTACACGCACACCGACGTGATCGTCCGCTACAAGCGGATGCGCGGGCTCAACATCTTCTATCCCATGGGCTGGGACGACAACGGCCTGCCCACCGAGCGCCGGGTTCAGAATCACTATCACGTGCGCTGCGATCCTTCGCTGCCCTACGAGGAAGGCGTTGAACTGGAGCAGGCCTCGGCCAAGGTCAAGAAAAAGCCGCCGCGGATGCTCTCGCGACCGAACTTCATCGAAGCCTGCGAGACGCTGACCAAAGAGGACGAGAAGGTCTACCTCGCGCTGTGGCAGCGGCTGGGGCTCTCGGTCGACTGGCGGCAGGAGTACAGCACCGTGGGCGCCCGCTGCCGCAAGGTCGCGCAGATGAGCTTCCTGGACCTGTACGAGAAGAACCATCTGTACAGCTCCGACGCCCCGACGTTGTGGGATGTCGACTTTCAGACCGCGATCGCGCAGGCCGAGCTCGAGGACCGTGACCTCGACAGCACCTTCAACGACATCGCGTTCACGGTCGAGGGCAGCGATGAAGAGTTCATCATCGCGACCACCCGGCCCGAGCTGCTGCCGGCGTGCGTGGCTGTCGCGGCGCACCCCGAGGACGAGCGCTACAAACACCTGTTCGGCAAACGTGCGCTCACGCCGCTGTTTGGCGTGCCCGTCCGCATCTTCGCCAGCGAGGTGGTGGACATGGAGAAGGGCACCGGCATTTTGATGATCTGCACGTTCGGGGATCAGACCGACGTGCAGTGGTGGCGCGAGGAGAAGCTGCCCCTGCGCCAGGTCATCGGGCGGCGCGGCCGCATGCTGCCGGTCGAGTACGGCGCCGAAGGCTGGGAGAGCCTCGACCCGGCTGCGGCCAACGAGCACTACGCCAAGATCACGGGCAAGCGCCCGGACCAGGCGCGCAAGTTGGTGCTCGAAATGCTCGGCGAGGCCCCTGCTGGGGGCGTGGCCCCGCTGCGGGCACAAAAGCCGATCAACCACGCGGTGAAGTTCTTCGAAAAGGGGGACCGCCCGCTGGAGTTCATGCCAACGCGGCAGTGGTTCTGCCGGTTGCTCGACAAGAAGGACGACCTGCTGGCCCGCGGCGAGCAGGTCCAGTGGCACCCGCCGTTCATGCGTGACCGCTTCAGCCTGTGGACCGAGAACCTCCAGTTCGACTGGTGCATCAGCCGGCAGCGCTACTTCGGCGTGCCGTTCCCCATGTGGTACCGGCTCGATGCCGACGCTCAGCCCGACTACGACGCCCCGCTGCTTCCAAGCGTCGACGCGCTGCCCATCGACCCCACCACCGCGGTTCCTGCGGGCTACGAGGCGAGCCAGCGGGGCGAGCCCGGCGGATTCACGGCCGAGACGGACGTGTTCGACACCTGGTTCACCAGCTCGATGACCCCCGAGGTCAGCTCTCACTGGCGCTTGGACGACGCGCGGCACGAGAAGCTGTTCCCGGCCGACATTCGCCCCCAGGCCCACGAGATCATTCGGACCTGGGCGTTCTATACGATCGCCAAGGCGATGCTGCACGAGGGCCAGGTGCCCTGGCACAATGTGGTCATCAGCGGCTGGGTCGTACAGCCCAAGCAAAAGGGCGGAAAGAACGAGAAGATCTCGAAGTCCAAGGGCGGTTCGGACGGACTGGGTCCCCATGATTTGATGGACAAGTTCACCGCCGACGGCGTGCGCTACTGGTCTGCGCATGCGCGGCTGGGGGTCGACACCATGTTCGACGAGAACATGTTCAAGACCGGCAAGCGGTTGGTCACCAAGCTTTACAACGCGAGCAAGTTTGCGCTGATGCAGACCGCGCCGCGGGGCCCGGTGACACGGGAGATGGACAAGGGGTTCCTCGCGGCGCTGCAGGCCGTGGTGGACGAAGCGACGACGTCCTTCGAAGCCTTCGACTTTGCCTCCGCGCTCAAGGCCACCGAGACGTTCTTCTGGTCCGGGTACACCGACAGCTACGTCGAGCTGGTGAAGGCCCGGGCGCGAGCTGAAGATGACGCCGAAGGACGCGCCTCGGCCGTCGCCGCGCTGCGGCTGGGTCTCGAGGTCCTGCTGCGCTTGTTCGCTCCCTTCGTGCCCTACATCTCGGAGACCGTCTGGGGATGGGCGTTCGCGCAGGAACGAGGGGTGGAGAGCATCCACGCCGCCGCGTGGCCGTCGGCCGCGCTCTTCGAAGGCGCCCCGAAGCCGGAGCGCCCGGGCAGCTTCGAGGCCGCGACGCAGTGTCTGGGCGCGATCAACCGCAGCAAGACCGCCGAAAGCGTGGGCGTGGCGCGAGGCATCACCGCCATGACGCTTGCCGCCTCGGCGGCGTTGCTCGCGGACCTCGAGCCCGTCCGTGCGGACGTGTGGGCTGCGGCCAAGGTGGGGCGGTTCGAACTCGTCGCCGACGAGGCGCTGGCCGACTTCGAGGTCCGGGCGATCGAATTCGAGCCCAAGCCTGAGAAAACACCCAAGCCCTGAGGGCTCCTACGGCGCCGTCTGGGCGACGCACCAGGCACGGTAGGGCTCGAGGACGCCACTGGGGGGCAGGGCGATGATCTTGGGGGTGTCGTAGGGGTGCAGCGCCGCCAGCGCCTCGATCCGAGCCTCCAGGCCAGCGGCACGCGCTTCCATCCAGAGCACGACCTCCCGCTCCTCGCAGACCTCGCCCTCCCATCGGTAGATGGAGCGCGCGCCGGGCATGAGGTTTACGCACGCCACGAGGCGTTGTTCGACCGCGGCGCGAGCGAAGGCGTCTGCGTGCTCCTCGTCGATGGTGACGAACAAAACTACGAGGGCCTCAGGTCGCGTGAACGTGGGCATGGCAACAGGGATTGTGCTTGATTTTTCAAGGATTTTTCCCCATACTTCGCGCGAACTTGGCAGCGGCGCGGCGGTCATTTGCAGGACCGGAACAACCGCTGGAACAACCGCTGGAACAACGGGGGCTCGTCCCCTGTAGACCGCCCGCTACGCATTTTGCGCCGCGACCGAGCCAACCCATGCACATCCCGTTCTGTCGGGAGAAGGAGCTGCCATGCCGCCATACGACGCTATCTCCGCGCCCCAGGGCGCACCGCGATACCGGGCCGTGACCCGGAGCAACGTCCATAAGACGGCGCAATGGTCCAAGCTCCCGTCCGAAATGAGGGAGGCCCTCGAGGTCGTCTCGCAGGTCCTTCCGTTCCGGACCAACCCCTACGTGATGGGCGAGCTGATCGACTGGGACAAAGTCCCAGACGACCCCATGTATCAGCTCACCTTCTTGCAGCGGGGCATGCTGTCGGACGCCGACTACGCGAAGATGGCGCAGCTGGTGCGGGATGATGCGCCCAAGGCCGAGATCAAGCAGGTCGCCAACGCGATTCGCCGCCGCCTGAACCCGCATCCGGCGGGCCAGATGACCCACAACGTGCCGCAGATCGACGGGCGCGGGCTGCCCGGCTTGCAGCACAAGTACGACCAGACGGTGCTGCTTTTTCCCAGTCAGGGGCAGACCTGCCACGCGTACTGCACCTTCTGCTTTCGCTGGGCGCAGTTCGTCGGCCTCGATGACCTCAAGTTTCAAGCCCAGGAGACGACCGATCTGCAGGACTACCTGCGGGGTCACCATGAGGTCTCGGACGTCCTGATCACCGGCGGTGATCCGATGATCATGAAGACGAAGGCGCTGCGGGCCTACATCGAGCCGCTGCTTGCGCCCGAGTTCGAGCACGTCACGTCGATTCGGATCGGGACCAAGTCCGTCGCGTACTGGCCGCAACGCTACCTCACGGACCCAGACGCCGACGACCTCCTGCGCCTCTTCGAGCAGGTCGTCGCCTCCGGGAAACACCTGGCGATCATGGGGCACTACAACCACCCCCGCGAGCTCTCGACCAAGGTGGCCAAGGACGCGGTCCGACGGATCCGAGGCACAGGCGCCAACGTGCGGATGCAGTCTCCGTTGATCCGTCACGTCAACGACGATGCGAACGCGTGGGCCGAGCTGTGGAAGGAAGGCGTCAAGCTGGGCGCGATCCCGTACTACATGTTCGTGGAGCGGGATACGGGCCCCAAAGCCTACTTCCAGGTCCCCCTGGTCCGCGCGTGGGAGATCTTCCGCGATGCGTACCAACAGGTCTCGGGCCTCGCCCGGACGGTCCGTGGCCCCTCGATGTCGGCATTCCCCGGCAAGGTTCTGATCGACGGCGTCGCCGATGTCGCCGGAGAAAAAGTGTTCTGTCTGCAGCTGCTGCAGGGCCGCGAAGGGGACTGGGTTCGCCGGCCCTTCTTCGCCCAGTTCGACGAGAACGCCAGCTGGCTCAGCGATCTGAAGCCCGCCTTCGGTGCGGACCGCTTCTTCTTCGAAGACGAGCCCCGGCGCCCCGCCCCGCGTCGTCTCGACGTCGTCTGATTCCCACGCCGCCCGCCGCCAGCACCCGCACAGGGCAAGGCAACGCAAGCGCCCGGTTCTTCTGTGCACACGGGGAGGCCGGGCGTCTGAGTCTGTGGCAGGCTCGGCCTCGCGATGGATAGCCTGGAGTCGTTCCTGAACACCGCGTTCTTCGGGGTGACGGTGCAGCAGCTGCTGTTCGCCGCGGTTGTACTGATCATCGGCTTTGTCATGGGGCGCATCGTCGAGCGCGTCGTGCAGGGCGTGGCGAACCGGACGCCCGAGGGCACGCTCGCGACCGCGGTGGTCTCGGGGTTCATCCGCCCTGCAGGCTGGACGGTTCGGGTCGGGGGCATCTGGATTGCCCTCAAGGGCATGCCCTTGGAGACGGTGGCCGCCACCGATCTCGACACCCTCGTCGACCACCTGGCCCAAGCGGCCACCGTCGCCCTGGCGACCTGGCTCGGCGTCCGGGTCGTCAACGGCGTGTCCGACGTGCTCACCGACCGTGCACGGCAGACCGAGGGCACCTTCGACGACCAGCTGGTCCCGATCTTCCGCAAGGCGGCGATCGCATTTCTGGTCATCACCGGCGTCGTGATGATCGTCCAGAACCTGGGCTACTCCGTCGCCTCGCTGTTGGCCGGATTCGGCTTGGGGGGCGCCGCGCTGGCATTCGCGTCCAAAGACACGGTCGCCAACTTCTTCGGCTCGATCGTGATCTTCGTCGACCGCCCGTTTCAAATCGGCGACTGGATCGAGGTGGGGGACGTCGAGGGCACGGTGGAGACGGTGGGCATTCGCGTGACCCGCATTCGAACGTTTTCCAACGCGCAGCTGACCGTCCCCAACGCGAGCTTCACGACCAACCCGATCAACAACTGGTCCCGCATGAAGAAGCGGCGGATCAAGATGACCGTCGGGCTGACCTACGACACGACCCCCGACAAGATGCGTCAGGCGGTCGGTGCGATCCGCCGGATCATCAAGAACGACGACCGGCTCCACCAGGATTTCTACCTGGTCAACTTCTACGACTTCGGCCCCTCGAGCCTGGATATCTTCTGCTACTTCTTCACGCGCACCACGAACTGGGCCGAGCACATGCAGGTGCGCGAAGAGTTCATGCTGCAGGTGATGGAGGCGATGCAGGGCCTCGGGCTCGGCTTCGCGTTCCCAACCACAACCGTGCATCTGGCCGACGGGGGCAGGCCACCGCAGCGCCCGATGCCCAAGCTCGCCGGCGGCATGCCGAAGTCGATGGACCGCGATACGCCGCTGTGAGCGGTTGCTCGAACAGGGCGGCCGGTGTTGCTTGAACGTGGATTCCGTCACAGTTCGTGGCGGTGAGTGAAAGCCTCCAAAACCCTCGCCGTTGAGTCCGCATGAGGGCAGGAGTGTTGGCGTGGGCTCTGGTGTTCATCTCGACCGGGATCGGGGTCGTGACGAACCCTGTCCCCGGCCCCGACGCTTCTTCGGCTG
>CAYGTG010000361.1:0-7635 GCA_964352485.1 uncultured Nannocystaceae bacterium
CGACACCTTGGATTTGACCCGCAACCATCGGGGCCACGCGAACGCGCGCGGTGCCGGATGGGGCGGCGTCCTTGCGCTTCTTCGCGCCGACGATGATTAGCGGGATGCCGATCGCAAGTCCGGCCGCCGCAACGCCAATGCCTACGTATCCGAGCATGTTCCCCCGAGCGCCCTCTTCGTCGAGCTCGTCGATGCGCGGCTGGTTGGCGGGATCGCCACCAAGGCCTTCGACCTCGTCTTGCGCAGACGCACTCTGCAACAGGCCGGCGACTGCGAGACCGACACCGCCCAGGCCCACGGCCGTGGCTACGCTGCCACCGATCAGGAAGCCGGTGCCCGGCTTGGCCTTGCCGCGCTTTTTCTTGTTCTTCTTCGCGGGCTTGTCGTTCTTGGCGACCGCCTCTTCTTCGGGGGCCTGCTCGGCTTCAATCTCCGCGATCAGCTCCTGCGCCTCGGTGATCTGCGCCTCGGCCTCGGTGATCATGCCCGCCGCAGCTCCGGGATCGATCACGAGCCAGCGCGACTCGGCCGCGCCTGAGGACACGCCGTCGTAGAAGTGAAGGATGTCCAGGGCAACCGTCGTCGTGACGATGCTGGCCTCGGCCTGCTCGATGCTGCGCTCTTTGCGGGCGGCTTCGAGGCGAAGCGCACCGGCCTCCTGCATGGTGACCGGATCGCCGAGAAGCGCCGCGTTCTCCTCCAGGCCGCTCGCGGCGCCATCGAGATCGCCTGCGTCGAGCTCGCTCGAAACCGAGTCGCGGATCGCCTGACGCTTGGCGTCGGCGGACTCCGGAGACAGTCCGGGCTCGGCCGCGGGCTTCTTCTTCTTTTTCTTCTTTTTCTTCTTCTTCTTTTTCTTGAAGAGAGCGAGCGGCACCGCCCCCGCACTCACCGACGTGGTCGTCGGCAGTGTTTGGGCATGCGCGGTCAGGGGCGATGCCACCAAACCCAGGCTCAGCGCCCCCGTAACCAGACCCATCGCGGCGCGTCCGAACAAGCGGTGCCGACTCGTAGTTCCGTTCATGCTCTCTCCCTGCATTCCCCCCCAGATGATGACACAACCGGGCATCGGGCTTTGGCCTTTCTTGGTGAGGGCTCAGACGCGGATTTCACTGCGTTCCCAACCCGCAAACGGTGCGTTCTGCGATTCGCTCGGCTTCGCACTCCGTGATAGAGCACGCCCATGCGCATCTGTATCCTCGGTGCCACAGGCCTCGTTGGCCGCGAGACGATCACCCTGATCCGCCGGGCGTGGCCCAACGCAGAGATCATTGGGTTTGCCAGCGGACGGAAACAACTCGAGCACGGCGGCGAAACCTTCGACGTGCTTGCCGCGCCAGAGCTCGAGAACGACGACGCACCGCGCGGCGACCTCGCGTTCGTCGCACTGGATGACCACCACAGCAAGCGCTACGTGCCGCGGCTGCTGGAGCTTGGCTACAAGGTGGTCGACAAGAGCAACACCTACCGCATGCAGACGGATGTTCCGCTGGTCTCGGCGGGCGTCAACTGCGGTGTGGTCACCCCGCAAACCCAGCTCGTCGCCAACCCCAACTGCACCACCATCCCATTCACGATGGCGATGGCGCCGTTGGCCCATGCGTTTGGGCTGGCTTCGGTTGCGATCAGCTCCTACCAGGCGATCAGCGGCGCGGGTATCGGAGCGCTCGATGGTTTTCTCGAGGAGTCGCGCTCGGGCTATGCCGAAGCCAATCGCGTGGGAACGCAGCTCGACCCGGCCAAGTACGTGGGCAACACCGTTCCGCACAACGGCAACACGGACGAAAGCGGCTTCAGCTCCGAGGAGCGCAAGCTGATGAACGAGAGCCGGAAGATCCTCGATGCGGCATCGCTGAAGGTCAGCGCGCAGTGCTGCCGCGTTCCGGTCGCGATCGGGCACTTCATGAACGTGTGGCTGGAGCTGAAGCAAGCCGCAACGCTGCCCGAGATCGAGGCGGCGTTGCAGCAGACGAGCGCGGCGCCGTTCTTGAGCGTGAACGAGGGCCCGGTTGGCGACGGCCTGACGGCCCTTGCGTGTGTGCATGACCGGGATCGGACGCTGGCTGGCCGACTGCGTGTGGACCCTCGCGACGACAGCGGGAAGACGATCTGTCTGACCGTCGCCGGCGACAACCTTCGGCTCGGCGCGGCGACCAACGCCGTTCGTGTGGCAAGCCGCTGGTTCCCCTCCGAGGATGCCGAGCTTCAAGCGCCCGGGAACCTCCCCGCGACGCGATAAGGCCCTGCCCGGCCGCCCGAGACCTGAGATCCGCGCCGGATCAAAACGCGCCATAGTGAAAATGAAAGTCAACAGCACTTTCGCCAAAGTTCCGTTTGCGCCCGAGAGGCACCCACGCGATGCTCCGCCGTCCATGCGCTCAGCACTCCGCCAGGCGATCGTCGCCCTCGTCGAGTCCGCCCCTGAGGAGGGTATGGCGATGGGTTCGGTGGTGGACACCCTCGAGCACAACGGCTACGCGGCGACAGACGTCGAGCACGAGGTCTGGGCGATGCTCGAGGCCCGCCGGCTCACCCCCGCTGGCTTCATCTGCCGGAAGGTTCGCAGTCGGCCCGGCGCGACGCCGTCTCGCACCTACGAGTTTCTTCTGGTGCCGTGGTCGCCCAAGCTCGACGGCCAGCTCGAGCTGACGCTGTGACCGTCATCGACGCTCGCATCGCTCGGACTCCGCACGAACCCGGCCTGTTCGCCGCGCTCGCGCCGATGGACGGCGTGACCGACTGGGTCTACCGCGACTTGCTCACCGGCCTGCACGGCGGTGAGAGCGGAATCAGCATCTGCGTCTCGGAGTTCGTCCGAGTCACGCGCATGCCGGTGGTGCCGAAGGTGATCCTCAAGCACTGCCCCGAAGTGCACACCGGGGGCACCACAGCTTCGGGGGTTCCGGTGTTCGTACAGCTGCTCGGAGGCCAACCCGAGCCCATGGCCGCGACCGCTGCGCGCTGCGTCGAGATGGGTGCGCCTGGCATCGACATCAACTTTGGGTGCCCAGCGAAGACGGTCAACAAGAGCGACGGCGGGGCGACGATTCTCCAGTTCCCCCAGCGGCTCGAAGCGATCACGGCGGCGGTCCGCAAGGCCGTGCCTGATTCCACCCCCGTCACCGTGAAGATCCGGCTGGGCTGGGAAAACGCGGACCACGTGCAGGACATCGCCCGTTCGATCGAGCAGGGCGGAGCCTCCTGGCTGACGATTCACGCCCGCACCCGGATGCAGGGGTATCGGCCCCCCGTCGACTGGGCGAGCATTGGACTCGCCCGCGAGGCGGTGCGCATGCCGGTCGTGGCCAATGGCGACCTCAACACGGTCGAGGCGATCGAATCCTGCCGCCGGATCAGCGGCTGCACCGCGTTCATGATCGGACGTGGCGCCATGGGTCGACCCCGCCTGTTCAGGCAGCTGCGCGGTCACCGAGACCTGCAGCTCGACGCGGCATGGCTTTGCGAGCAGCTGCGGGACTACGCGCAGCGCATCCTCGACGGTGGCGGCACCGAAGCCGTCGCCCTCGGCCGGTGCAAACAGTGGCTGCGGCTCGCGGCGCCGGCGTGGGACGTCTACGCGGGATTGTTCACGAGCCTCAAGCGCAGCCAGGATCTGGACGCGCTGCTTCGCGGGCTGCGGCCCGAGGGAATACCGAGCGCAAGCGCGGGGTTGGCACTCTCGGCCGCCCCATGACCACCTACGCCCGACCCGCTGCTATCCTCCCGCCCATGCGCAGCCTGACCGTCTCCTACCTGCTCGCCGCGTTGGGCTTCTTGGGTGTGTCAGGCGTGCACCGCTTCTACATGGGCAAGCCGGTCACCGGGATCATCTGGTTTCTCACCGGTGGCCTGTTCATGCTGGGCACCATCTACGATCTGATCACGATGGAATCGCAGGTCCGTGAGGCCAACCGATACGCCCTGCCGGCGGGTCAAGGGATGCTGCCCCCTGGCGCCGCGCCGTACCAAGGCGGCTACCCCGGTGGCTACCCGCAGAACCCTGGCTACGCGCCGGCGGGCCCCGCCTACGCACCGCCTGCGGATCCCAACGCCGACCTCCGCGACCCCACCGTCGACCTGGAGCTTCGCGTCCTCAAGCTGGCCCGACTACGCGGCGGCAAGCTGACCGCCGCCTCGACCGCGGCCGAGCTCTCCATCCCGGTCTCCGAGGCCGACGCCAAGCTCACCGACATCGCCAAGGCCGGCCACGCCAACGTCGACATCACGGAAGAGGGCGCGGTCGTCTACGACTTCCCCTCCCTTCGGGTCTAGAGCGGTAGGGGCACGGGTCTCCCCGCGCCCCCCGCGATTCGCAACCGAATCGCTTGGCCTAAAAGCCGTCCAAGCAGCTGCTCAGCGCTTCGGTCTGCTTCCAGCCGCAGCCGCCGTCCTCGGCGAAGTGACCGCATTCGGCGTCGTCGAAGCAGGCGAACTGGGGTAGCGCGACACACGGCGAGAACATCGGCTCGGATGCGCAGATCTCGGAGTTGCAGCCGCTGACGACGCAGGGCTCGGGCTCGGGCTCGACGCAAGAGCAGACCTCGCAGCCGTCTTCGTCCAGGGCAAACCCGTCCTCGCAGAACAACTCGCACAGCACCGGCGCGCACTCGTCGGGCTCGTCGAGCACGCAGACGCCACCGCAGTCGGCTCCGCCCAGCTCCGGGTCGCAGCCATCGGTCGGATCGTTGACGCACATCTGGCCCTCGGGACACTGGATGCCCGCGATGCCACCGCAGAAGCCACCGGGCGGAGGTGGCTCGCACTCGCCGTCGTAGCCGACGCCGGTGCCGGCCCCCGCCGCGAAGCAGCTGTTGGAATAGGTGTTGCCGTCGCAGCCGCAGACCGGAGCGTAGATCTCGATGCAGGCTTCGGGGCGAGGCTCGCAGGTCGACGAAGCGTCGGCGGCACCACAGTATTGGCCGGCCTCGTACGCACAGTATTCGTCGTCGGAGCAGGTGTTGCCGAGGAAGCCACCGCAGGGCTCGCCCTCGGGCTCCGGCTCTTCGATGCCGCACACGGAGTCGACGTCGCTGCAGCAATCACCGTAGCCAACGCACAGCTCGTCGCACCAGCAGTTGCCCCAGCCCGGACCGTCGCAGAGGTCGCTGCCGTCGGGCAGCTCACATGTCCCGACCAGGTCGGCCTTGCCCAACCCGCCGCGATCGTCGTCTGCCGTGGGGTCTGCGGTTGCGCCACCTTCGCCAGCAGCCGGGGCGGAGTCGCATCCACCGAGCAGGGAGAAGCCAAGGGTCAGGAACAGGGCGCGGACTCGCATGGATGAGCGGAAATGCAACGTTGACGCCAACATGTAGACACTAGGCACACATATGCTCGCTTCACTAGTTCCGGTCACTTACAGGACGTCGCGGGGCCGGGTTCGCGCGGCCACGGCCGTTGCTGGCGACGACAGTTGCCATACGGCCAACCTCACGGCGTCGGGCAGGATTTGGGATCGTCCAACCGCAGATCGACCCCGCCGTCGACCTCGAGGTCGTCCCACGTCGCGCCGAATCGCCGGCTGACCATCCGCATGCGCTCGCGAACCTTGCGGCCCATGTATCCGGCCGCGGGGACCGGGTGTTGCACGGGGATGCGCTTGACGTAGGCGGGGTGGAACCGGACCTCGTCGCGGCAGCCCTCCGCGCGCATCGTGATGCGAAGAACCCCGGTGAGTCGCGCCGGGTCGTTGGTGTTCTCGAACAAGAAGTTGCCCATCGAGTAGGCGATCAAGCCGTCGCCATAGACCTCGACCCCCTGCAGCACGTGCGGATGGTGAGCGATCACGAGGTCGGCCCCCGCGTCGATCAGCGCATGGGCAGCGTTCTTCTGCGCACCACTGGGTCCGTCTTCGTACTCCTCGCCCCAGTGCACGAAGCCGACCAACACGTCGTAGTCGCCGCGAGCCGCCTGGATGACCGGCGCGACCGTGCCGGCGACCTCTCGGGCGCTGAGGAACGGAAGCGTGGGCGTGTCGTCGCGCTGCGGTGCGTTGCTGCGGTTGGTGAACGCGAGTACACCAACCCGCCAGCCCTTGGCCTCCACCGGCTGGACCCGGAAGACCTCGGGCTCGTGTGTGGCGGCCCCCAGCGGGACGATGCCGAGTTCCTCGAGAATCTTGGGCGTCTCCTCCACGCCCGTGCGGCGTTGATCGTACCAATGGTTGTTGGCCAAAGAGACCGCGTCGAAGCCCCCATCGACCAGGAGCTTGGCGTGGTCCTTCGACGCACCGAACGCGAACTTGGATCCGATGGGCGACGTCTCGGGCAGGTCGTAGACCAGCGGCGTCTCGAGGTTGCCGATCAAGACGTCGCTGTCCAGGGCGCCCTGCATCGCATCGAACACCGCGTAGCCGTCTTCGGGGATGGGATCGAAGCCCGTCTCGCGATAGCGGCCGAAGATGATGTCGCCGACGAAGGTCATCGTCAGAGAGTCGGCCTTGGGAGGCTTGGCCGGGGGGACCGGCTGTGCCTGTGGCGTGGGCGCTGTCGGGGGCTCAGCGTCGGCGACCGGCTCGGCTTCGATCTTGGGCGCAGCCGGGGCCACGGGAGTATTGGCCGCCGCCGCCTCGACCGAAGGACCGTCCGGCTGAGGGTGCGAGCACGCGAGCGGCGAGAGGATCAGGAAGGAAAGGCGCGTGAACACTGGTCGAGAAGCCATGCGAACTCTCCTCCGTCGCGGGTGATCAGCACGGCCACACACGCGGCGGCGGCCGAAGAGGTTTCGGACTCACACGCGGCCTGATCGGCTTCGCGCGTCGCTTCGAGCAAGGTCACCGAGCCCGCGGAGTCCCCATCGACGCGGCGATACATCGAGATCACGGCGTCGAACATGGTGTTGCACGCTGCTCGAGGGCTGGGCAGCGGGCTGGGCAGCGTGTCCTCGACCCTCTGCCGAATTTCCTCGGCCTCGGCGTCGTAGTCGGGCTGCGCTTCGACGCCTTTGACCTGGTTGCCGACATGGATCGAGCCCACGCCAGGCTTGGAGGGCGTTGCGGCACCGGGACCGCGCCCGGGGGTCGAGCCGGGGTCCTTGGCGCATGCAAGCGCGAGGACGGCCGCCAGCAGGGGGAGACGAGACATGGAAACAAGCCCGAGCCGAGTTCGAGAGGCTCACCCTTTCGGGGAGAGCGTCTTCTTCTTGCCCTTCTTCTTGCCCTTGCCCTTCTTCTTGCCCTTGCCTTTCTTCTTGCCCTTGCCCTTCTTCTTGCCGGTGGTGTCCTCGCGGGGAGGCTTGGACGGCGTCAACGTGCCCTTGTCGGAGGCGCCCGACCCGCTGCCCGATGGCTTCGAACCTCCGCCCGACGGCTTCGTGCCTCCGCCCGATGGCTTCGACCCGCCGCCTTCGTCGCCTCCGCCCTCGTCGCCTCCGCCCTCGTCGCCTCCGCCCTCGTCGCCTCCGCCTTCGTCGCCTCCGCCTTCTGCTGCGCCGCCTTCTGCTGCGCCGCCTTCGGCTCCGCCGCCCTCGGCTCCGGCCACAACCGCGCCGCCCTCAGCCGCCCCATCGGTGTCTTCATCACCCGAGCCGACGTCGGGCAACACGGCCGCGGCCGCCTCTTCGGCCGCCTTGGCAGCGTCCTCGGCAGCCTTGGTTTCGGCCTGCTGCGCCTCGGCGTTCGCTGCGGCGCTGGCAGCGACG
>CAYGTG010000362.1:0-2729 GCA_964352485.1 uncultured Nannocystaceae bacterium
GCTCCGGCGGCGCGTTCTTGTTCGCGGCCGGGGTCTTCTTCGCGGCGGTGGTCTTCTTCGCGACCGTCTTCTTCTTCGCGGCCGTCTTCTTCTTCGCGGCCGCCTTCCGAGGAGATTTTGCCTTCGACACCGCTGTCGAGTGTATCCGTCACGGGCCCCCGTAGGACCCAAAGAACGTCACGGAAGGAGATGTCCGCTACTTCTTGCGTGGACGCGCGGCGACGAATGAGAGGCCAACGGTGTGACCGCTACGGTCGTATGGATCCAGAACTTTGGACGCATCGCCGAACTCGACGCGGTCAAAGCGGTACCACGGGGCGATGCCAAAGTTCGCTTTGTCGCCAAACGCAAGCGACAGCATTGCGCGAACGCCCTGCCGCTTGCCGCCCCACTTGCCATCACCGATGCTCCGGACATACTCGGCCGAAAGCGCCCCATGCAGGACATCTGTATCGCGCACCGCCAACAGACGTGGGCCATGTCCGGCGTAGAAAAGCAGGGCGTTGCCTTCGCTTTGGTCGTAGCCGTCCAGGCCCTGCTGAGAGCTGAGGTCCTGGACTTGCTCGACGCCAAGGTCTCCTTCGATGCTGTATTGCACAAGGATAAACGTGTCATCGAGGCCACAGTGAACTCCGGCGGCGACGCCAAGATCCGCCTCGAGATGGTTGCCAGGCAGCGTGGATCGAGTGAACGCCTTGAGGGAGAATCCGGTGATACCGGAGAAAGAACCGCCACAGACGCCGCCGATCGCGACGCCGCCGTTCTCGCGAAAGTCCGAGAACAACCCAAAGTTAAACCCGCCGCGCGGGACCGAAGTACCGGTCGGAACGCCGGAAGCCCCAGGGGTGTTGGTGCCACCGAAGAGGAACCCCGCGCGCCCATTCTCCGAGTGGTACGTGGTGATCCGGCGCTTGCGCTCGACGACTGCGTTGAAAAAGCCGCCCACGAGTTCGGCCCCGTGCCGCTGCACGCGAAGGGTCGCGCCCGACGGATCGGCAAACGATTGCCGAGTCCAGTTGCCCTGGTACCCCACCCCTCCGAGCTCCAACCGCAGACGGATCTGCGGGTCGGGCTGCTCTGCGTCGCCGTCCCCTTCCGCGTGGGCCGACGACGGAAGGCTCGCGGCAAAGCCGAACAAGAGCGCCCAGCAGTATCGGATGACCGAGGTACGAGAACGGCTCATACAAGGCGCAGCGTAGACGAAGTCAAGCGTCGAAGGGCGCGGCTACTCGTTGACGCACTGGGGTGAGCAGCCCCCGCCGGCGAGCTCGCTTCATACCTGAAAGGCGAGGTGTGCAGGAGACCCGAGCCGCGGCTCACTCCCCGGCGAACAACTCCCGCAAGCCCCGAACTTGGGCCGGGGTTGGCATGAGGATGACTTCGATGCGGCGGTTGTTGGACCGCCCCTCGGGGGTGTCGTTGCTGGAGACGGGATCGACCTCCCCGTAGCCCGCCGCGGCGAGGTACTTCTGGGGGAAGCCTTGCTCAACGAGGAAGTCGAGCACGACGACAGCTCGTTGGGTGCTCAGCTCCCAGTTAGACTTGAAGCGCGCCGTGTTGATCGGAACGTTGTCGGTGTGCCCGGCCACGAGGAACTCGCGCCCTTCGTTCTTGAGTACGTCTGACAGCTCGGTGAGCGCAGCCTTGCCGTCCTCCTTGAGTTCGACCTTGCCCGAGTCGAAGAGGACCGCGGACTCAAGCTGCACCACCATCTTCCCCTTGCGGAACACGACCTTGATCTGGCCGGTGTCGATGAGCTTCTTGAGTCGCTTGAACAGCCGCTTGTAGGTCGCGACCTCGATCTCTCGCTGTGCTTGTGCCTCCAGCGCGTCACGGAGCTGTTGTTCCGTCATTTGCTGGCGTTTGGCGAGTTCTTCCAGCTTCACGCCGCTGTTCGACAACGCTTCGTCATAGACGGCGACGGCGTTGTCATAGCTCAAGAGTGTCTTTGCGTAGTCTTCGTTCTGGCCGGCCAGATCGTCGCGCTCGGACGCGGTTTGCGTCAGCTGCCCCTTCACGGAGTCGAGCTCGGCCTGCAGGTCTTTCTTGGTCGGCGCACACGCGCCCGTGGCGAACAGGAGAATGGACGAAGCTGCGAACAGTCGCGCGCGATGCATCCACGCGACCGTAGCACCCGCGTCTGAGGCACCAACGCGCAAACGATTCAGCATCCCGATGCCGGTGCCCGCAGCGAGTGCGCGCTCCGGCGTCTCGATCTCGCTACGCTGCTCGGGGGACGGCAGGACGCAGGTCCCGGGAACGCCGCGCACGAATCATCCGCGGGTCGACTTGCGGCGGCGCCATGCGCCGAGCGTGAACAAGCCGAGCAGGCCGAGCACGCCGTCGCTGCGGTTGCCTCCGGTCGCACACCCTTCGGCCTCTTTCGTCGTCGCGGGGCCCGGGTCGAGCGGCACTCCGTCGTCCTCTTCGTCGCCAAACGTGTCCTCGTCGAGCGGGTTCCCGGCGGTCTCGAACGGGTCGTCCGAGTCGTCGGGGTCGTCGGGGTCTGGGCTCCCGGGCCACGGCTCATCGTCACCATCGCCGTCATCGTCGTCGCCACCGCCGGGCCACGGCTCGTCGGCACCATCGGTCTCGGCGCCACCGGTCTCAGCACCGTCGGTCTCGGCACCATCGGTCGCTCCGGTGTCGGGTGCGTCGCCGGTGTCGGGTGCGTCGCCGGTGTCGGGTGCGTCGCCGGTGTCGGGTGCGTCGCCGGTGTCGGGTGCGTC
>CAYGTG010000362.1:2829-7626 GCA_964352485.1 uncultured Nannocystaceae bacterium
GCGTCGCCGGTGTCGGGTGCGTCGCCGGTGTCGGGCGCGTCGCCGGTGTCGGGCGCGTCGCCGGTGTCGGGCGCGTCGCCGGTGTCAGGCGCGTCGCCGGTGTCGGGTGCGTCGCCGGTATCGGGCTCTTCATCCTCCATCGCCGCGAGTGCCTCGCAGTCGACTTCGTCGGTGCTCAGAATCGCGTAGGCAGCCATGGTGGGCAGGGCGCCCTGGGCCGAGACGACCCACGCTGCCGGCTCTCCCTCGAACTCGCCCTCGAAGGCACAGGCCGCAGCGCCTTCATCGTAGGACTCCGCCACCGTGGTCCGCATGAAGCGATCCCACGCGACGACGGTGTCGTCGAGCCACTCGCTGAGATCCATGTGGATCAAGCTGATGCTGTCGAACGATTCGTCGGCGCAGGACTCGCTCAGCGTCGCGGCCTCGTCGACGCCGGGCGCATGGGCCATCGAAACGACGGTCTGCGCCATCTGGTAGTGCATGCTGGTCAATCGCATCAAGCTGGACCAGGAAGACGCAAATCTAACGATGTCCTCGTCCTTGAGCGTCGCCAGATAGTCCAGCGTGCACGAGCGGGCGTCGTCGTCGTTGGTGACGTTGGCTTCGACGAGCTCGGCCAGCGCGTCGCGGTCGATCGTCTCGGGGATGTCCATTGCGGACAGGATCTCGACCGTCGGTGCGACCGATGCCGCGATGGCGCGCCGGAGCGCGGTTTGGCCGTCACCCGCCGGGTCCAGGACGGTCCACAGGTGTCCTGCGCCATGTACCCAGAACTCACCTTCGTAGGCCTGGACGTCTTCGCGGTGCTCGATTTGCGAACCCGACATCCACGTGAGCTGAAGATCTTCCCAGGTCTCCGGGTAGGTGCTCCCGCCAAGCAAGCCACCGCCGGCGATGCTCATCCCGATGCGCAGCGTCTTGGATTCGAGGTCGAGCTGCAGCTCGGTGCCGTAGGTCTCCACCGGGCAGATCTGGACGGTATCGAACAGGTTGATGGGCGTGCCGGCCAGTCGGTCGTGGACGAACGCGAGCCACGTCGTCGCGGCGTCGATTCCGGTCGCGACTTGGTCGCGGGTTCCCGGGTCGGCGAGCGCTTCATCGAGGCACCCGTCGGCGCCGACCTGTACGGTGTAGATGGCTTCGAGCTCCTTCTCGCCGAAGGTGCCAGCAGCGTCGAAGCCGGCATCGAGTTCGCATCCGCGAGCGAGCAGGGAGGCTTCGGCGTAGGTCTGGAGGCCGGCGAGGTGCACGTCTGCGGTCGCACCGTCAGCCGTCGGCGTGTAGCCGATGACGGCCTCGGGGCAGCCGCGCAGCTCGTCGGCCTTGCCACCCACCGGCCCTGGGTCGGAGCCACCGCCTTCGCCCTCGCCGCCGCACCCGCTGGCGAGCAAGAAAAGCGCCGCGATCGTTTTCGTCGTCCCCCGAACCATGAACACATGGTCATACAAGTAGGACCCCACTTCAAGGACCGTCTTTCGCAAAAGACGCGAGGCTCGCGCCAGATTGACCCAACACCTCCAGCGCAGCGTTCACAATGTGGCTCGAACAAGCTCGACGTGCTCAAGCACCAGGCGTCCGCCAGGATCTTCAGCCGAAACGCCTCGCGTGGCCTCACCGAGAACGGCTCGAACCTCCGACACGGCGTCCCCGCGCCCGCGCAGGGCCTTCGCCTTGGCGAGGAGGGCAAGCGCGTGAAGCATGTGCATGGTGTCAGGCTCGATCGCCTCGAGGGCTCGTTCGGCGGTCCGCAGCGCGGCGTGGGCGTCGCCCAACCCGGCCTCCGCGTGCGCGCGAGAGACCACGAGGCACACGTCGACGTCGTCCGCGAGTGCTTCGGCGGCTTCCACATCCTCGAGCATCGATTCGTAGCGCTCGAGTCTGAGTCCGGCGAGCGCCCGACCACACAGAGCGCGCGACAAGAACGCGTGCGAGAGGCCCGAAGCAAGATCGACGGCTTCGGTATAGCCATCGTGAGCCTCGGCCAAGCGTCCACGCGAGCCGACGGTTGCAGCCCGCAAAAACGCAATCCGCGCCCGTACTTCGAGGCCCGAGCGCGCGTCGAAGTCGCTGAGTTCGTTCGCTGCTCGTTCCAGAGCAGCCTCGGCGGCGTCCAGCTCGGCCTTCGACGCGAGGGCCCGTACCCGCGTGAGCTCGCCGTTGGCACGCACGACGGAGCAGCTCACCATGTCTGCCGGACACGCCTTCATGAGGGCATCAACCGCTGCGAGGCCTGCCTCGCCGTCGTCGGAGAGAATCGATTCCTTCGCGACGCCCAGCAACACCTCGGCATAGGGCTGCCCGCCAACCCCTGCCGCTTCGGCCAACGACCTCGCCTCGACGAACTTCTTCGCCGCAGCGCTGTGGCGACGGACTCCCGCGAGAAGGACCGCCTCGGTGAGCACGAGGTCGAGCCGACTCCGAGCATCGAGGTCGACGATGGGTTCGGCCGAAGCGCGCGCGTCCTTCAGCACAGCTTGCGCGTCGTCGCCTCGCTGCATGCGGACCAGCAGACGCGCCCCCGAGAGCAGCAGTGCCAACTCGTCGCGCGTCGACACCGTCGTCAGCCGCTCTAGCTGAGCTTGCCCTTCGCGGAACCATCGCTCCCCCGACACCGGGTCCAAGCCGAGCGTCGAGAGGCGAATCCCCAGCGTCGGGATTCGGACGAGTGCTTCGGGATCGTCGTCAAGGAGCGCCTGCCCATAAGCCTCCATCAAGAATCGATCGGGATCACCGTCGGAGGCCATCGCTTGGGACCAGGCCAAGACCTCCAACGCGGCAATGCGGGCCCGCGATGCGCCGAGCCGGCCTGCGACCGTAGCGAGGTGCAATGCTCGCTCCGCTCCTCCAGGCGCGATCTCGTGGGTGGTCTCGTCCATCAGCGCATCGACGGTCCCTTCCAATGCTCGCTCCAACCGATCGAAGCCGCGAGCGCGATATCTGGCGCCTCCCGATGAGGCGCAGGCGTCTGGCTCTCGAAGCCGCTCGAACGCACTCTCGGCTTCCTTCCACGATCGCTCGACGGTCGCGTCGTGCACCTGCTCGAGCAAAGCCCCTTGCTGATACAGGCAAGCGCGAACTTCTGGATCCGCATCAGCCTCGCAGGCCGCAACCCGAGCGTGCTCCCAGCGCTCGGCGTAGCGTTCCACCCGAGAAGCCCAGTTGACGCGCTCATCCAGTCCGGAAAGCACGATGGGTTCCAGCGAGCACAAGCGCGACGCCGCCGATCCGTGACCGGCCTCGGGTGTATCGAGGGGGAGCCGCGAACCGACCGCGACCGCCGAGCCCGAAAGCACCGTGAGCGTGGCGACTGCGATGCGCACCCGCCATGGGTTGCGTCGCTCGCCCACGGATTCGAGCGCCGAAAGCAGGTGTTGCATGCTGGGGTAGCGTGTTGACGGGTCTTCTCGCAGACCGCGGGCGAGCACCGCGAACAGTCGGCGATGCGCCCTGCCGGCGGGAACCGTGGGCCCGCTGGAAATCGAAGTGAGAAGGGCCCCCGCAGAGTCGCCATCGAACGGTGCTGCCTTGAACACGGCCTCGTACAACGCCACGCAGAATGCAAACTGATCGCTCGCCTTTCGAGCCGGCTCGCCGCGAAGCTGCTCGGGCGCCATGAACCGCGGTGTGCCGACGAGCGACCCATCCTGGGTCAGTCGGTCAGATGCGTCGAATTCGTCGCTGTCGGGGCTGGAATTGGGGTGCGCGTCGATATCGGCAACGAGACCAAAGTCGGCGACCAGCGGGCGAGCGTCGCGGCCGATCAAGGCGTTGGCCGGCTTGAAGTCGCGATGGATGAGGTCAGCGTTGTGCGCCGCGACGAGTCCGCGGCCGACCTTGCCGTAACACGCGACGACTTCAGCGACGGTACGACCCTCGCACCACCGATCGGGTGTGCAGCCGTCCACCCACTCCACCGCCATGAACAGGCTCCTGCGGTGCGCACCAACATCGTAGACAGGCAGAACGTTCTCGTGCGAGAGCTGAGCGAGGGCTCGGGCCTCTCGCGCCAGCCGCTCCCGAGCCGCCGGCTCCTTCGCCCACCGCGCGTGCACGACCTTCACCGCGACGTGTCGATCGAGCTCGGGGTCCCAGGCTCGGTGCACGGTCCCCATCGCCCCTGCGCCGATGCACGCCTCCACGCGGTAGCGCCCGACGAAGCTGCCCGGTGCGAGGCCAGAGTCGGATGACTGCTCGTCGGTATCGGAAGCCGCCGCCGCGGTGAGCATTCGGCACAACGTGCAGCCGTCCAGGTGCTGTTCGATCTGCGACTGCTCCCGGCTCGAGGCCAGGCCCCCGGCAAACGCGGCCAGCGCGTTGTCATCGGGGCAAATGAGCGAATCCTCCACGGGTGGCACGTTCCCTACATAAACTTACACCTATGGGGAGGCCGAAAGCGAGCCCCAACATCGCCAGCCAAACCAGCGGCGTTCCGGATGCCGTCCGGAGGGCATCCTCTTCGATGAGTCCCATTCAGCGGAAGACCGAGCCGCGCTTCCTCTTCGGGAAGTGCGTCGATGGCTGCGGACAGGTCGGCCACGACACACGCGGCAGCGCCGATCCGCACCGCCTGGACGGCGGACGACACCAGGTCTGTGGGGACCGTCAGCCGCCATCCGGCGACGCGTCCAACCGCCTGCATCTGCTCATCTCTCCTGCCGCCCGCCGTACTCCTCCATCCCCGCTTTTTCACACTTCATTTCGCTTGAACGCCTCCTTCGAGCAGCGTCATGTTCGATCTGGATCGGGCCGTACGGGTGCGTTGGTGATGACGCCTCGCCAGCCCACGGTCTTCGG
>CAYGTG010000363.1:0-6139 GCA_964352485.1 uncultured Nannocystaceae bacterium
GCACTGTCGGTGCGACACCTTTCTCGTGCCGGCTGTGCAACCGGTGGCCAAAGGACACGTCTCACTTCGATCGGTGACTCGATAAAACCCCCAATCGGCCTAAAACCCCCGATCTTTGTTGTTGCAGACGGTTTGGGGACCGACTAAGAACCCCGGGTGATGAACCGGACGCTCGCCACCACGACTTGCGCTGCTGCCTTCCTGACCCTCACGGCCTGCAAGGGCGGCGGAGCGGCGGGGGATGCTGCCAAGCTCATCCCCGACGCAGCCACCGTTGTCGGCGGGGCGAATATCCAGGCGATGATGAAGAGCCCGCTGTACGAGGGCAACAAAGAGATGCTCGAAAAGGGCGACCAAAAAGAGGCCATGGACGCCGCCAAGGCGTGCAACCTCGGCCCGGACACCTGGCAGTCCGTCGTGTTCGGAGCTGACCCCGAAGGCGGAGACGCCAAGATGGCAGTTGTCCTCGTGGCCACGGGCCTGGGCAAGAAGGAGAACCTCGAGTGCATCGCCGGAAAGATGAAGGAGCAGAACGATGGCGAGGAGCCGTGGACGATGGAAGAGAAGGACGGCAAGCTCGTTCTGACCATCGACGAAGGTGATGCCATCGGCTACGTCGTCAACGAGAACACTCTGGCCGTGGCTGGCAAGGACTGGTCCGGGGCGGTCAAGGAATTGGTCGACGGCAAGGGCAAGCCCGCGATCGACAACAGCCTCAAGGACGTCCTGGGTCGTACGGACATGTCGAAGGCCGTCTGGGCAGCCGGCGTAATCCCGGCATCCATGGCCGCCGGTCCCGCCGACGGCATGAAGGATGGCGCGATGTGGGTCGACATGTCCTCGGGCCTCGAGCTGATGGCCTCCGTGGGCGTGAAGGACGCAGATACCGCGACCGCCAAGGCGAAAGAGCTTCAGGAGCAGTACGACAAGATGAAGGGCATGGCGGGCGGATTCGGCGTCCCCGCGTCCGTCACCGACAGCGTGAAGATCGAAGCCAAGGACGCAGCGATCAACGTTTCTGCCAAAGCCAGCAAAGAAGACCTCGAGAAGATCAACGAGGCCGTCAAGAAGCAGCTGGGCGGCTGATTGACTTCACGCTGACTTATCTCACGCGGCTGCGTTTGCAGCCGGCCGGGATTTCCAGCAACCTTCGCGCCCCGGTCCTTTCGGCCGGGGCGTTCGCGTGGGGCCTCGCTCCACGCCCTTGTAGCCGCTGTTGGCGGTGAACATGGAGGATCAACCAATGCGAAAAACACCCCTTCAGATCGTCAAGGAGCAGCACGGCTCCAAAGCGGACCTCATCAACAAGCTCGCTGGACTCATCGAGTCCGAAGACGGCGAGTCGGACGACGACCACAAGCGTCGCCTCCGGAACGTGTCCAACGCCAAGCTGTTGCACCTGCTCGACATCGGCGAACGCGCCAAGGCGGCCGGCGGCCGTGATGGCCTCGTCGCCAAGGTGCTGGAGCTCAAGGGCCAGTCGAAAGACCACGAGTACAGCGACGCGCTCAAGCGCAAAGCCCTCGGTGAGCTGCTCGAGCTGCACGCCAGCACCAAGCACCGCGCAGACGGCAAGGCTGCCAAGAAGCCGAAGCACCTGCGAACCCGAAAGAACTGAGCGAGTCCCGAGCATTGATGCTCGTTTCGCTGCTCGGATGAAGGAGAGCTGGGGCCATGCGCCCTGGCTCTTTTTTTTCCCAAAACCAATCTGGGGCGATGCGAGAGCCGCCCATCACAAGGGAAGGCGGCTCGGTCTCATTGTGACCGGGCGGCCGCTACTTCCTGACCACAACTGGGATGGTGGCGAGGTTGCCCGACGCATCGCGGACTCGCAGCACGACCCGGTGCGCACCGGGTTTCAAGTCATCTGGGAGTTTGAACTCGACGACCTCCTTGGGGCTGTCGAACACCCCGTCCTGGGCGCTTGCGGTACGAAATCGTCCACCATCGACGCTGTACGACGCGTCATGGATGTAGCCGCCCTCGTCGGTGGCAATCGCGGTGACCAGCTCCCCCTTCACCGAGGGGGTCCCCACCGAAGGACGCTGGCGGTCGACGACGAACGGGTCGCTGACCAACTCGTCGGTTCGAGCGGCCGCGCTGCCGTTGGCGGGCTCGTCGCTTGCCCGTACACCGACCTCGTAGACACCGTCCGGCACGGTCGACAGGTCGAGGCTGACCTCGAGTTCGGTCACCGGTTCGCCGTCTTTGGTAACCGCGATCCACTCGCCGCTCGAGCCGCCCTCGGGACGGATGCGGACGTCGTAGAGCAGGTCGTCGTCATCTCGGGCGTCGACCTTCCACTTGATCTTCACCGACGCGCTGGGCTCGTTTTCGTCGGACTGCTTGAACTTGGGATCATCGATCGAGACCTGGGTAAGCAGCGGAGCCAGGTTCTCGGGGGCATAGAACGCCTCGACCGAACGAAGCGTCGAGTCGGCGGTGTCCAGCCCCACCTCGAGCTCGACGTAACGACGTTTGGCCAGCTTCGCGAGGCTGCCGCGGCGACCGTCCTTGCCGGACGACAGCGTAATGTTGACCCAGTCGCTCCAGCGATCGTCGGGCTTGTCCGTGGGACCGACGCGGGCGCGCAGGCTGATCTCGCCCGAGCCGCGAAGGACGACGGCGCCCCACTTCGAGGGATGGATGGCGTCGTGGACCTTGGGCCGATACTTGGCCTGGGACGCAGAGGCGGCACGCAGCTGGTACACGGCCGCGCCGTGCGCTGTCGTGGCGAAGGCGGGGCCTTTGGGAAGCTGGCACAGTGCGGTGGTCTGCCGCTCGTCAAAGTCTGCGACGGTTGCCGCGGACCTGGGACCGGAGACTCGGTAGACCTTGCCGCTTTGTGACGTGCCGACCATCACCGACTTGCCCTGCCCGAGCAAGGATGTGAAGTACTGGTCGTCGCGGTCGAGCCATTGCTCCCAGGGAGCCTCGGTCGAGCGCGACAGGTCGAGCTTCGAGCTCAGGTCCACGGCGTACAGCTCACCGTGAGCGGAGGGCGGTCGCTCGTTCCCGGCCGTCCCGGTGGGCATCGTGCCGGTGAGGCTGGTGCGCTGCAGCGTCTTGCTCAGTGCGTCCAGGCTGCCCAGCTTGCGGTCCTCGAAGGTGTTGATGGCGACAACGAGCTTGGTGCCCGCGAGCGCGAGCGCCCGAACTTCATCTCCCGAGAAGCTGTGGAGCAACTCTCCTTCAACGTCGTCGGTGACGCGATACAGGTTGGCCTGCGGTGAGACACCAACGACGAGGTCGTCACCGACCGGCAGGATGCTGAGAATGTCCTTCTCCTTGGCGTCGAAGACGACCTTGGGGCTCTTGCCGTCGAGCGACATCGAGTACAGCTCGCCCTTGGGTCCGGTGGCCGCGTAGAGCTTGCCCTTGTGAACGAGGAGGCTCCAGACTTGCTCGGCCGGCAGGGTCGCAAAGTCCGAGACTTTGCCTTTTTTGCTGACCTTGACGAGCGTACCGCCGGGGACCGTCGCTGCGACGATGCCCCCTGAAGGCAGCTTGACCATGGCGCTGACCAAGACGCCGTCGAGCGCGGCGACTTTTTCGACCTTGAGCGTCGCCTCTGGGGTGACCTTCTCGCCTTTCTTGCCTCGCTTGGAGGGCCTGGTTTTCTTGCCCGCCTTGTTTGAGAGGTTCGGATAGACCCGCAGGATGGAGGCCTCGTCGGCGGTGCCGATGAGAACCGACTTCCCGTCGGCGACGCAAGAAAATGCGGTGGTCTGCTTGACGTCACCGCGTTGCGGCAAATAGCCGACCGTCACGGTTCCGTCCGACTCGATGGCGGCGCCCTGGGTCTCGCCACGGTCGAGTTCGGCGTAGTCGGAGACTCTCAGAGTGCGCGTCCCTCCGGCCAAGGCCGAAGTCGGCATGGCCCAAGCGGCGGTCAGCGAGCACAGAAGAAGGGTTCGAAGGGCGCTTGTCATCGGAAGGACTTGGGAGCCTTGACGTCGAGCTTCAGGCGGTGCGTACCCACGACGATGGACTTCGTGGGGATGACCCGCCGGGACATCTGTTTGAGACGAATGGAGGGGCGCGTGGCCCCGTGGTCGAGCATGGTCTCGAGCACGCTGTCGGGGAGGGCTGGCATCAGGCCTTCTCGCGTGGCCAAGCCTTCGCCTTCCCGATAGATGGTGGCCACGAGTGACCGCGACGGAAAGGACTGGGTCAGCGTCGTGATGAGGTCGTCGAGGTCGTCGGACAGCGGACGAAGTGGGACGACGAGGTCGCCTGCGGCCAGCTCGACGATGATCTCCTCGCCGGCTGCGTCGTCGGGAACCCGGATCGGGAAGACCTCCGTGCGGGCATCGCCTTCGTGGTTGCGGAATGTGACCTCCACTTCCAGCAGATCACCTGCACGGACGGTATTCTGCACGAAACGAACGTTCTCCATCTCGTCGACCGGAGCGCCGTACTCCATCGAGATGTCGTGGCGGATCTGCTTGATACCCGCGACTTCGAAGTCGTTGTCGAGCAACGCGAGGACCGCGAGGACGCTGCGGGTTCGTCCGGCGATGCGGCCCACGAGGCCTCCGGAGAAGAACACCTCTTCGTTGACCTCCAGCTCGTGGTGGCCCTTGGACGACTCGTATTCGATCTCGGTGTGAAGTTTGAACACGACCTCGGTCGAGTCACGGCCGGCTTCATCCAGCGCCTCGGCGAGAATGGATGCGACGAGGTTGGGCGTGAGGTCGACGCCGAACGACACCGTGTTGTCGTAGGTGCGTGGCGGCAGATCGGGGTCTGGTCCCTGAATCTTGGTGCTGACCGGAATCATCGGGGCGCGCTTGTCCGTGCGCAGGGCGATTGCGGCCTGGCGGTCTTGGTACATCAGGCCGTCGATCGACAGCGGACTGCTGACCTTCACCGAGCGCTGGTAGCTGTTGATGATCGTGTGCACGCGGGCGTGCCCCATCGGGACGTTGGTCGGCCCCGCGTCGAACATCGAGTGGCCGAACGCCAGCAGACGATCGCCCTTGGGATTGACCCACGTGACGGTGCCGTTACCGGCCACGGAGCTGTCTCCGTCGATCAGGATGACCGAGACCGAGTCGCCTCCGACCCAGCCTTTCTTCTGGCCTTTGGCGCTGCCGCTGGGAGCCACCGAGCCTCGGCCGCCGCCGCGAACGGGGGTCATGCCGAGCGCATCGCCCAGCATACGGCTGGCGTTTGCGCCCAGGCCGGAGACCGACATCGGGATGGAGAGCGGCACCAACGATTCGCTCGCGTCGAGGTCGTCCGCGCGTCGGCGGGAGGGAAGCGGGGAGGTCTCGAGTCCCAGCATCGTATCGGCCCATGCTCGCGTCCCTCGTCGCCGCTTGCCCCGAGTCTTGCCGCCGGTTTCAGGGTGGGGAAGCATGTCGGGCCGGTAGGGCAGGTCTCCGACTTGGTGCATGTTGCCGATCGGCGTGAGCGCACCCAGAGCGTCCTTGTTGAACGGCCATCCATACGAGAGCGCGCCGACGAGCTTGCCCTCGATGAAGATCGGGCTGCCGCTCATGCCCCCGACAATCGAGCTGTGCACCATCCGCGGGTCGTTGGATTTGAACAGGACCGCATCCTGCTTGGGGAGGTAGTTGTGGATCACGTCCACAATCTCGACCTCAAACTTGTCGGTCTGCTCACCCTTGAAGACGGTCACGGCGTGCCCGCGCATTCCGGGGCGCACGTCGGCGATGGGCATCGTCTCGACGTTGCGTGCGGCCGTCGCCTCTGGCGCAGCGGCGAAGGCCAGCGCGGCACCCAGGCCGGCCACCAGGCAGAGCGCCAGCGGAGTGGCGCGCCTACGAGCGGGGCGAGGTTCGTTCATGTCGGGAGAGCGCCTTTCGCATCACACCCGCGAGGTCGTCGCCGGGCGTATAGAAGTACCGATGGCGCTCGCGCGCCTCGTTTTGGAGGGTCAGGTCCTGGACGCCCTGGGGGGAGATGAAGACAACCCGAGGGATGTACTCGCCATCGGGCGCATACTTGAGGACCTCGGGTTGAGCGTCTTGGTCCGCGTTGACCATGACAAACCGCTGGGAGAGCGCCTCGATTTCGGAGTCAGCGAACGCAGGCTTGAGCTCCTTGCAGCGTTTACACCAGCTCGCGTGTACGACGAGCATGATCGGCATGCCGTCGGACTTCGCGTGAT
>CAYGTG010000363.1:6149-7618 GCA_964352485.1 uncultured Nannocystaceae bacterium
CGCGCCTTCGAGGGGCTCCCACGGAATGCTCCCGCCGAAACCATGCGCGTCTGCGGAGGCTGATCGCGGGGGGCCGGCGGGGGTGGGGTCCTCCTTGGAGCACGCCCCGACGAGGAGGACGCCAGACAGGCTGACAGCGAGTCGCAACACCGTTCGCGGACGATATCACGGCCAAAGACAGGTGCACCGTCTCGCCTGCGCAGTACCCGGTTGGCCAATCCGCCCGCCCCGTGGCCCGTGGGTGGGACAGGCGCCGCCGTGGGGGCCGCAGATCCTTTGCGTACCCCGATGGCACGGGGGTTGAAGCACGGCCGGCCATGCTGAACGCGGTTGTCTCCTCGCTGCACGCCACCGACCGCCCCCGAGAGCGTCTGTTCCTTCATGGTCCCGCTGCGCTGCGTGACGTGGAGTTGGTCGCTTTGGTGCTCGGCGGGGGGCGCTCGCTCAGTCGAGCCGCGATGGTCCTGCAGCAATTGGGGGGACTTCGAGTGCTGCGCGCTGCGACGCCTCTGGAGCTGTTGGGCCGCGATGGGTTGGGCGAGGCGGGGGCCTCGGCGTTGTGTGCCGCCTTTGAACTCGGGCGACGGGCGGCACAGTTGGAGACCCCACTGGGGACACCGCTGCGGACGCCCTCAGACGTGGGGGCGTACGTTCGCGCCAGGCTGGGCGATGCGCCCTCGGAGCGGTTCGTGGTGCTCGGGCTCGATGCTCGGCAGCGGGTGCGATTGGTCGAGACGGTCGCGATCGGCTCGCTGTCGTCGGTCGAGGTTCATCCCCGTGAAGTCTTCCGGCCGCTGGTGCGCGGCGGGCTGCACTCCTTGATCGCCGTACACAACCATCCCAGCGGCGACCCATCCCCAAGCGAGGCGGATCTCGACCTCACCCGTCGGCTGGCCGAAGTTGGGCTCCTCGTCGGCATTCCGCTGCTCGATCACCTGGTGGTCACCCGAACCGAATTAGTCTCGATGGCCACGCTTGGGCTGCTGTCGTGACGCGTTGCGCGCGCCAGGCGAGCACGCGAGACCGGAGCCGGCCCGGGGCCCCTTGCGCCCCCCCGGGAATAGCTGGGGTGCCCGTGGGTTGTCAGGGGCTACACTCCCGTGGAGTCGCGAATGAACTGGAAGCGCATCAAGGCCATCGGCAAGCTGCTGCTGCTCTTCGGCACCCCTTTGTTGGTGGTCCTGGGGCTGTTCGGATCCGGTGTCTACGTCGGAAACCTCTATCGTCACGGGATCACCTCGTTCGAAAAAGAGTGGCTGGGTCTCAATGTCGAGGTCGCGCCGCCCCATGGTGAGGACGACGGCGACAAGAAAGACGGCGACAAGAAAGACGGCGACAAGAAAGACGACGACAGGAAAGACGGCGACAAGAACGACGACGGCAACAAGGGCCCGGACAAGAAAAACGACGACGGCCGTGCCCCGAAGCCAGAACCGGAGCCAGAACCGAAGCCGGAGCCAGAACCGAAG
>CAYGTG010000364.1:0-7587 GCA_964352485.1 uncultured Nannocystaceae bacterium
ATACGTCCGCGGACTCGGATTCGGGCAGCGTGACCGGGTCGCTGAGCACTTCGACCGCGTCCGATGACGATCTCGCGCCGATCTCCGCCGGTTCGGTGGAGCGTTCATCGGGGGGCATCGATCCCTTCGACGGGCGACTCGGTGTTGGTGCGATCCGAACGATCGCAGGCCTCAATGGAATCAACCTTCGCTACTTCATCACCGACAAGTTCGCCATCGGCGCGAGCGCTGGCGTCGCGCTCTTCTCCTACAAGGAGGACGACCCCGAATCGACCGACCCCTGTCCCGGCGAAGACTGCACGCTCGAGGACAACCGAACCGTGGCGTTCATGGCGTTCAACATCGAGGGCTTGTATTTCCTGCACCTCGGTCGTGAGGCGGGTGCGCTTCCGTTCCGCGCCGACTTCGGATTCGGCGGGCGCTTCGGCGTGATGACCTCCGCCAACGCTTCGGACGTGGAGGACAACCTCGACGACCCGACCGAGCTCCACATCGAGATTCCGCTCGTGTTCCAGCTGATGTTCGGCAACAACTTCGCGCTGTCCCCCGAGCTGGGCATGGACTTCAGGATCATCCCTGGCAGCCGCGAAGAAGGGGACAGCAACCCGGGAGTCAACGGGTCGGGCCTCGGCGGCTTTGGGGCAACGGCGGGCCCCGGCTTTGGCTGGGATCTGACCCCGGGCGTCGGCCTGTTCGGCGGCGCTTCGATGCACTACTACTTCTAGATACAGCGGGAACTCTACGAGCATCCACGTTGGGAGGTCACTGCCGGAAGCGAACGTGGAAGTGATTCGCGTGACCGCGCCAGTGCCGGATCAGTCCCTGCGCTGCCGCCGAACCCCGGGGGTACTGGAACAGCTCGGCCAGGCGGTCTTCGGGGACGCCCTCGCGCTTGGCGTGCTCGTAGAGCAGGCGCTGCAGGCCGTAGTCGACGAAGACATAGCGGACGCGCTCGGTCCCGAGAAACGCATCGAGCAGGGCCCATGAGCGGACGACGTCGAGGCGGCCCGCGGTGGCGGTGACGAAGCGCTTGACGTCGGCTGCGTCGCCTTGGAGCACGTAGCCCACGTCGACGTCGCGGCCGCCGTGGTGCGAGATATGGGGAGGGAAGGGGCCGCCGGACTTCTGGCTGATGTCGCCGATGTGCACTGCCGGACCGCCAAGCCCTTCGTCGAGGTAGCGCTTGGCCGCGGTCTGGATCGCGGTGATCGTTCGCGGCGTGCCCCAGGCGTTGTCGGGTCGCTTGACGACGTAGCCCGGCCCTGGCTGGAGCTGGCTCGCCTCGTCCATCGAATTCACGCGGGCATCGAAGTCGACGAAGTCGGGGTAGAACACCTCGCGACCGGTCATCGCCACCGGCTCCTCGGGAAAGTCGAGCCGCTCATCCTCGCCGCCCCGGCGCAGCACGATCGCATCGCGCTGCACGGCCGTAATCTCGACCCCGGGGCGGACGGAGTCGCCGACGGCATAGGTGGTGATCGTGGATCGCTCGGAGTCCTGGACCGTCGCTCGGCTGCGGGCTGGGTCCTCGCCGACCATGGTGGCCATCAGCACCAGGGGCAGGTCTGTGGGAGCGATCGCGGGGACCTCGTCGGCCTGTACCGGCACGAGCGGGTCCGGTTCCGAATCCGGCACGCCAGCATCGGGCTGGGCTGGGGGAGCAGCGACAGGATCCGGCTCGGATTGCCCGCATGCGGCGAGCAGCACCACGAGCAAGAGCGGACGCATCACGGTGTCATGGTGCGTCATTCGGCGGCGAGACGCGAGGCGCCTGCCGTCGGTCCAGCACGCTCTTCCCGGCGCCCTCCGCAAGGGATGATTTTCATCCTTCGGGGTTGAGTTCCTGGACCCCGACGCCGCCGGTGAACACGTAGCTGCCGTAGCTGGCGTAGCCGTATGCGGTGACCTCAAACCCGACCTCCTCGGGTGCTTGGAGATCGTGCGTCCCGGTCTCGGCGGGAAGGTACGCGCGCAGGAGCTCTCCGTCGGCCAGCGGTTCTCCCGGAGGGAGCGGATCACCGTTGTGCGTGATGAGGTCCCAGTTCTCCGCAGCGGCGACCACCGTGAGTCGGTCTCGGCACCATTGCTCGCTTTCACTGATGTCGACCGTGAACAGGTAGCGGGTCAGCCAGTTGCCTCGTGGGTAGACCCAGCTCATTGCTGGATCGCCCAGTGCGGCGAGAGGCCCGCAGTCCTCGGTGTAAACCGTCGTGCCCTTGGTCGGTCCTGTGAGCTCGGCACCGGTCATGAAGTGCACCAGCGCGAACGGCTTGGAGCCCTCGGCGACGAAGCTGTGTGGGGTCTGCAGGTCCACGAACTCTCCGGCATCGAGTTCGAACACGTCTTCGACGTCGCCGCGGAGCGTGATTGTGGTCGCGTCGCGGTCGGCGAGAAAGCGCCACAAGTCCGGCTCCTGGGCGATGGGGTCGAACTTCACGCCAGCGTACCGCCAGCCGTATGCCGTTGTGGGGGGAATGGCTTCGGCGAGAAGGTCCGCGCAGCAGACCCCCTCGTCCACCGGAGCCTGCGGAACGTAGACGGGAAGGGTGCCGCTATAGACCGCGACCGGTTTGTCACTGTGGATGAGCGATCCGGTCAGATCGTTCTCCGTGTCACCGGTCTCGGCGTTGGCGGAGCTCGCGGAGACCACTAAGACATCGAGGGCATCCAAGGTCACCGTGTACTCGCCCTGGCCCTCGACCGCGGCGTTGAGCGGCGGGTAGCCTCCGCCACCGAGGGTCACGGTGTTCTCCCCGGTCAGCTCCAGCGTCACCTTGGTGTCGTCTTCGGTGGCAACGCTGGCGACCCATTGCCGCCCCTGTGACGGCGCGCTTCCGGGGGCCGGGTAGCTCACGATGCGGTGACGTTGCCCCAAGACGTTTCGCGGAAGCGCAATGCTCGCATCCGCGGTGATCGAACGCTCGGGCGGAATGACGACGAACAGCTGCAGCACCTGATCCGACGATAGTCGGTAGCCTCGGCGCTGAAGACCCGATGCGACCAAGAGTTGGTGAGTTTCATCGACGATCAGGCTCTGACTCTCACCCGGTGCGAGGTCGACCTCCATCACCACGCCGTCTCGATCCTCGAGAAGGACGTGCGCTGGCTGCGTTGAAACGTTGCTCACCAAGAACGCGGTGTTTCCGTATTGGCCTTCGGACTGCGGCAAGGCGAGGGGGTAGAACTCGCAGCCGACCGAGCTGGGGGACTCGAGTGCTTCATCACAGGTCGTGGGGAACGGCACCGGAGGCATGAGCGGAGGGATGTCGCCTCCGTCCGAATCCGAATCCGAATCATCTGCTACATCGAGCTTGGGCAGTCCGCCGGAGTCTTCGGAGGCGCCCGAATCGCCCGCGGTTGAACTATCGTAGGCCGTGGACGTGCTGGACTGTGCAGTCGCGCCGGTCGATGTGGATCCGGTCTGTACGGCCGTCACACCGTCGTCCACCTCGACCTGACACCCGACCAGGTTCGCCGCAAGAAGGAGGATAGCCCTTGGGTTCATGTCAGCCTCCAAGCACGGTGGGTGCGCACGTCGATGTGCTGGCCGAGAGGATCGTGGGGGGGAATGCGGACGCAGCGGTGGCCAGCTCGTAGGTGCCCGTTCCGTCGAGAGAAAATCGATAGAGCCCGGCAGCTTCAGGCAGCATGGGCTGGCCCGGGACGAAGACCCACAGCGCACCTCCCCAGGCAAAGAACTCGCGGTCGCCGACGTCGGGCGAGCCCGTGATTATGCCGGCGGGGTTGAATCCATCGGTGACGGTCATGAACTCCCCTTGGGCGTCCACGGCGAACAACTGCCCATCTCCAGTCCCGGCAAGGTCGGAGTACGGGCGATTGGAATAGCCGAGGATGGCAACGGGGGAGCCCTGGGCGAAGTGGAAGACCTCACCAAACCAACCGAGGGACTGGGGGCGCGTACCGTGGGCGAACAATCGTTCGGTGTCGGCGTTGAACGCATCCTCGGACCGAAACGTCAGCGAGGCGGAGTCGCCTGGGAACGTCCAGGGATGGCTCGACAACTCGCGGCACGGGTCGTCGACGTTCACGACTGGGAACGTCAGCACCTCATCCACGGTCGCTGCAGAAAGGAACGCCTGGCCATCGCGGCCAACCGCGAGAGAGACCGGTCCTTGCGATACTTCGGTCCCCAAGCAGTACAGTTCGAACGCCAGGGAGACGGCACCGGTTTCCGGGTCGTACAGGTGGAGTTCGGTGTCCTGGGATTCGTTCCGCGCCAGGACGTAGGCGCTCTCGTTGCCCTCGACGCACGGGACTTCGGGCCAGTCTGACCCGGACTCCTGCGTGTCGTCGCCGGAGCTGGAGTCCCCTCGTGGGCCAGAGCTGGAGTCCTCGGACCCCTCGACAGAGCCTGAGCCTGTCGAGGTCTCGTCTGCTTCGGTGGTGCTCTGCGCGGCAGATGTGGCTGTGCTGGTACCCGAAGCCGCAGGGCCCATCGTGGCACTGCTCACCGCCTCGTCCTCCGGACGCATGTCTGTAGCGCAGCCGCAGATCCAGCCGATCGTGACCAAGAGATTGAGTCTTTGCATCGTGGTCATCCTTCCGGGCCCAGGGGTACGCAGGTTGGAGACGCAACCGCGCGAATCCATAGGTTGGGCGGGTCGTCAGCCTCGCCGAAGATCTCGGTCAGTTCGTTCTCGCCGCTGCCGTCGTCATCGTCGAGGTCGTACCGACGCACGATCGGCCTCCAGCCGTAGGGGTAGTCCCGGTTGATTTCGAACAGCAGGATGTCACCGCCGTAAAAGGCGGGATGGGCGAGTGCGGTGGTCTCGAAGAAAAACTCCGTCTCGCTCCCCGTCGCCGGGTCGATCTCGACCAACGCTCCGTCGGCCCAAAGGTCATCGGCAGCGAGCGCATACAGGCGACCGTCGGCGGTTCCGGAGAGGGTGAGCTGGGCATACGGAGACTGCCCGACGTAGTCGACGGCGACGATGGGGAGGTCGAACCGAACCTCGCCAAACGACCGCGCGCTGTTGGTGTTCGCGAACACCGTCTCGGCCTCGGGATTGTCCGGGTCGAGTGCGGTGTAGACCAAGCTGTTGGCCTGCCCCGGCGGATTCCAGTCGATGCGCTCCACGGTGCTGCAGGGGTCGTCTGCAAACAGATCAAACGAGGCCAAGAACGGGCCTTGGTCGAGTCCTTCGAAGTCGTCGAGGGAGATCAGCGCCTGCCCGGAGCGGCTGACACCCATCGACAGCGGGTTGTCGCCGACACTCTTGAGGTCCAAGCAGTCCATGTCGGCGACGAACTCGAAGCCAGGGTTCTGCGGGTCGAACCGATGAAGCTCGGGCTGTCGGCCCTCGTCCTGGTTGAGCACCAGCACCCAAATCAAGTCGTTGCCACCGATGCAGCCGACGGGCTGAGGGACCCCATCGCTGTCCGCAGCCCCGACGTCGAGCTTGATGTCGCCGCCGGCGGAACCACTGGAGTCTTCCGAGGAGCCCAACGCCGCTCCCGAGGAGCCCACCGGACCCGAGGAGGACTGTGCCGCGCCACCCGTCGTTCCATCCAGGATTCCGGTCGAGCCGCCGCTGGCACCTCCGGTGTCGTCCGCGACCCGAACGTCGACCGCGCAGGCGCTCAGGCAGGCGAGGGCCAGCGTCCATCGGGGTGTGTGAGCGTGCATCACTTGGGTTCCTGCACCGACACGTCGGAATCTTCACGACCCAAGTCGGTTTTTGAATCCGCCGAGCTCACCGCGCGGATCCGCGTCGCGAACGGGCTGTGGGGGTGCCGGGTCAGGAACGCGTCGGCAGCCCTGGCGGCGGCGGCCGATCGTCCCGCCCCATCGAGTGCGAACACGTGCATCGCAGCGCGTTCCTCCATCAAGATGCCGCGCGGGTGCAGGGCATCGAGTTGCGCGCCGATCTTCAGGGCATCCTTCGGAGCGGTGGGAAGCGTCGCCCGCATCTGTCGGAGCAGGGCGACCTCGCTTGGGGATGCGGCCGCGGCCGGCTTGGAGCGAGTGGGTTTGGCGTTGCCGCGGACCGGGGTCGGTGGCGGAGCTTCTGCTGCCCGCGGGGGTGCGGATGCGGTCACTACCGGCAGGGTCGGAGGCGCTTGCTTCGGTTGCGGCGCGATCACGGGAGTCTTGGGAGTCTTGGGAGTCTTGGGAATCGCCAGCTCCCACGTCGCGAGCGGGGAGGCCGTGCTTTGCACCGGCTGGGCCCAAAACCATCCCGCCGCTGCGAGGGCGACGGCGGCCGCGGCAACGATCGGGACCACGCCGCCTCCCCATCCGCCTCCGGCCGCGGTGCCGCCCGGTGGAGGAGATGGCGGAAGACCAAGGCTCGCCCGAAAGCGGCTCGCACCGGCCGCGACGTCGTACTCGGGGCTGGCCGCGTCCCATTCTCTGAGCGCCGCGATCGCATGCACATCGTCTTGGGTGGGTTCTTCGCTCATCGTTGATCCTCCTCGGCCTCCTCGGCCAGCTTGGCCAGCGCTGCCGCCAGTTTTCTCCGCGCCCCATGCAACCGCGAATGCACGGTCCCCACCGGGACCTCGAGTGCTTGGGCGACCTCTTTGGCCGAGAACCCCTGCACGTCGAACAGCAGCAACGTGGCGCGGTGTTCGTCGGGCATGGTCTGCATCGCTCGCTGCACCTGGGTGAGGCGCTCGCGCGCTTCCACGGTGCGGGGCTGCGGAGCCTCGGACCATGGTTCCGCCTCCGTGTCGCTCATCGTGGCGCGTCGCTGCTGGCGCCGGTGTGAAATGACGGCGTACCAGGCCAGCCGCAGCAACCAGGTCCGCTCCGACGCCTCGCCCGGCCGGTAGCCTCCCTTTTCATGTGCCGAGAGAAAGACCTGCTGCACCAGGTCGTCGAGGTCCCGCGGGCGCACGCCCAGCCCCCGGATGAACCGCGCGACGGAGCCCGCATGCTCGACGAAGGCGCGCGCGGACGCCTCGGCGGCGTGGGAAGGCTGGGCCATGTCTTCAGGGTTCTGCACCTGCGCGGTCAAATCTTCACCGAACCTGAAAAAGAACCGCGAGATCGATCGTTCCCCCGCCGATGATCGGCGCTCCGCTCAACGCACGATCCCCCCCGACAAAGCGGGGCTGGAGCACGGGAACCGCCGCAAACGCCCCAACTCCGAGGCTCAGCGGGCCCACAAGGGGCAGCCGCAGCTCGCCCGCGAGTGAGGGGGCCACCTGGGGGAGCGCACTTCGCCGCGGCGCTTCGAAATCGAGTCCTCGGGCGAGGGTCGCTCCCAGGCGCGCGCCCGGGCACAGGGACGCCGCGAGTGCGCGTGTTTCGGTTCGGACGCAGACCTCGGGGATCGCGACGAGCTCATGGACGCGAAGGCGGCCCGGCGCGAGCGCGATCCGGTCCGCGATGACCCACTGGCTGCCGAGTCGGACCGAGACCGCACGCCACGCGTACTCGGCCCGCACGATGCCACCCACCGCGGGATGGACGACCACGCCCGAGTGCACCACGAGACCGGCGGCAAGCGACCACGCCCCAGGGGTCGCGACCTCCTGGGGTTCGGGCGCGGGCTGAGGTTCGGGCGCGGGCTGCGGGTCGGGCGCCGGCGGCGGGTTGGGCGCCCGCGCGCGGGGGGCGGG
>CAYGTG010000365.1:0-7582 GCA_964352485.1 uncultured Nannocystaceae bacterium
CCTGCGTCTCGACGATGATCGACCGGCTGTGCCACCGCGTCGAACTCGTCAAGCTGGAAGGCAAATCCTACCGCGCCAAGGAGGCCGCCTCCCTCGCCAAGAAGAAGCGTGCCGCGCGGACGAAGAGCCCTCCCAAAAAGCCGAGGACGACCGCCTCGACGTGAACAACGGGCCCCGGCTATCGCCGGGGCCTTCCTGCTCGCGCACGGAATCACGCGGATGTTGGCGATCGGCAACAACGATGAGAGAGGTGCTCCCGTCAGAGGATGCAATTTTCGAACCTTCAGGTCGGCGTCGCCATTCTCGAAGCCAAGCTCGTGAAACAGGTCGCCCCTCTGAATCCCGCTGAACACGTAGGCCCCACCAGCGCCGGCTTTGTAGACCCCCGAGTCGCAGGCAGTCACCGCGATGTGCTCAGACTCGACCTGCGCCGCGAACCCCCGGTCAACGACGACGTCGGACTCAGGAAGACCTGACGAGGTCCGTCTACGGTCCGTCCGCGCGACGAAGTGCCCAGGCTGATACCAGCTCGGGCACAGGCTCGCGGGCGCGTCCTCATCGTACCCGTCGGTTCCCGAGTCTCCGATGCACATGTTCCCTCCCTCGCCGGACCCGTCACTTCCGGACCCGCCCATGAAGGGCGGATTTCGGCCCGAGATCGAGGAGTCGCAGTGCGGGCCGTACTCAAACACCCGGTACTGCAGCGAGTCCCCGATGAACTCGAACGGCCACTGGCACGTGCCTCCCGAGACCACGCTGTCGCAGATGTCTTGGCACTCCGCGTGCTTGTCGATTCCGATCTGAGACGGATGCAAGTTCGCCTCGTCGCAGATGAGCCCTCCCCAGCTGCCGATCGGTTGCCCCTGCTGGTTCTGGATCTCCATGTGGCAGACGTAGAACTCCTCCCCCGAGTCGCAAACCGGGAGCGGTTCACAGGTGTCGCAAGTGCTGAACCCCGGCTTGTTCACGGGCGAGATGCACGGGCTGTTGTAGTTGCAGCTTGCGTTCGTGACGTAGTCGCAGCCATCGGCATAGCAAGGGCTACCAAGAACGACCGGGTTGAACCGGTCGCCTTCGTCCGGGCATGCGGCGGCAAGCAGAAGGCTCGGAAGAAAGATGGCTGAAAGTGCGATTTTCGTTCTCATGGCGCTGCTCGCTCCTGCTCACTGAAACTTGACCGAACCGCACGGCGTGCGGTCCGGGAGCTGGCACGTTCCGCGCCGGCACGTATTGGGCATCGCGCAGTCCGGGACCTCCTGGCATGCGGCTCCCTGGGGAAGCTTCGTGCTGCAGACGCCGTCCTGGCAAAAGTCCGAAACGCTCGCGCAGTCTTCGGAGTCCTCGCACGCCCCTCCAAACGGAACCCGCTCGGTCGAACAGGACCCCATCACGCACCACGAAACCCCCTCGCACTGCGCATCGAATCCACAATCCGAACCCGAAGGACGTTCCTCACGCTCGCGGCAGACCGAACCGTCGCAGAACGACTCGTCCTCGCACCGCGGCCCCACCAGAAACGCGTCGCGGAAAGATTCCCTCAGGCATGCGTCCCCGACTCGCAGCGGCGTAGCCGCCTCACAGAACTCCTCGACCTCGAGGTCGACACCGCACGCCAGCTCGCCCCAGTCCGAGGCCGCACTGGAGACGCATCCGCCGTCGAACGAATCGACCAGCGAGAAAGACTCCGCCAGGACCGCCACGTACCCATCGACGCAGGACTGCTCCTCCGCACGTCCGAAGCAGCCGCAGCGGACCGCGGTCTCGCAGACGCTCTGGGCAAATTTTGCGAAGGGGTCGTCCCCAGAGTCATCTTCCCCAGGGGCGGCGACCGAAGGGCCACAGCCCACGACGATGCTCGCCGAGAACAGGAGAAGTCGCGCATACATCGAGAAAACGATGCGGCGGCGCCACCCCGCAGTCAAGAAGCCGCGGCCCGAACGGCTCCGACGACCAATCCTGCGACGCCCGCCGCGAGCGCACGCTGCCGCCCGCGCGTCGAGCCGAACTCGACACGGTAGCGCCCTCACGCCACTCACCCACCTCGCGAAATCGCGATCGTGCTCGGCTCGACCTCGTCATCACTCTCGAACGTCGAGGTCACAAGGTACGTGCCAGCGTCTAGGGGAAGCCCAAGCAACAACCCACCCTCTTCGAGATCATGCGTGTACGAGAACTCCTCGTCGCACATACCTCCGCAACGTATCAGCTCCACGACCGGCAGGTTCTCGGCGTTCCCGACAGCACCGACAGCGACAACGACGTCCTCCGCGGTTTCGTAAATGAAACGCTCCCGCACCGAGCCTCCAACCGCCCCAAGCGAAAGCTGAGACTCGCACGCCGCCCCAACGTCGACCTCCCAGGTGAGCGGGCGACGCCACTCGTTCGGCTCCTGCTCGCAGGCCGAGAACCTCTGCCATCCGCTCCCCGTACAAGACTCAGGCGTCTCCGAGTAGGCGTCGACAACCCGCTCCAGTGACTCACCAAAGTGGGCCTCAAAATCGACCGACAAGGACTCGGGCGTGACGGACGACGACTGCGCGACGAATGCTGCTGTCGCCTGGGGCCCAAACTCCTCGATCAGAAAGCTCACGAAGTGCCCTGCGCGCGAGTAGTGCACCCCCGGCATCCTTCTGTCGAACTTGATCGCCTCCTCGAGCGGTGTCTGAGGAGCAGGCGCGCGAGTCTCCGTGCCGTAGACGGTCGCCATTCCTTCATCGAAGAACGAGTAGCGAAACGTACCGGTCCCCTTGCGCTCGAAGTACGCATGCACGACTTCGTGCTCCTCCGGCATTCGACTCGTGACCGCCTCCGTTGTCGACAGGGAGCATCCCACAACCTCGGCCCCCCCCCTTGCAGATGTCGAGCACCTGATCCGGGTTCAGCCAATAGACATCGAGAGGACTCTCCAAGTCGCCGAGCCCGGTTTCAGCGATCAAGAACGAGAGCATCTCCTCCATCGAGCGCCCGGTCCCCGCACGGTTCAAGACCCGATGCGGCTCGGATGCGAATCTGGTCGCCTTCGTACACCACGTCGGTGGGGGGAAACTCGAACGTCGTTCCCGGTTCGCTGCAGGCCGCGGTGGCCAAACCGGCCACCGCAACAGCCAGCAAACACATCATCCGAGCGGCGAACACGACAACGAGTCCACACTGCCGCCGGTGCGTCGTCAAGCGCCCATCCCCCTTTCTAGATGAGCTTGAACTTCAACGTCGTGGTCCCGCGTCCACGAGCGACAACCATCGTAAAGACCTTCGCCGACCGCAGTGCCCACCAGGCGTCATACGCACCATCCACGGTCGACACACCGTATCCATTGACGGTCCGGGGCTCATCGCCATTCCGAATCCCGAGTTCCCAGAGGAGGTCACCGCTGCCGTCGTGCCTTGTGCCGACGACCCCGAGCCCGAGCCCAAGCAGCTCTCGCTCTTCATCCCGCGCGGCCAGCTCGAGCTGTCCGCCATCACCACCTTGCTCCACGCTCAGCTCCGCGATGCTGCCCCTTCTCGGTTGTCGTGGATGAAGCTCATCGCCCGCGTCTTCCGCGTCGACATCTCCGTTTGCTCCCGCTGCAGCGGGCCCATGCGCGTCACTCGGGCCGTCACCGCTCCGCAGGAGATTGCCGCCGAGCTCCGCGGTGCACGGCCGCCGCCGCGAGCCTCTCCTGTCGGACAACTGCTGCTGTTCTCGGCACCCACCGCTGCCCCCTGAGTCTTCGTGTACAAGCGCTGCACCGCGCTCGTCTCGGCGTGCCTGGGAGTTGGACTCCGTGCGGCCGCCATCCCCTTTTGCGGCCCGTTTTCTCGTGAAATGCTTCGGCACTCACGGGCTCAGCTTCGCTCTACACCCCGCTGCTGCTCCCCGGCCCTCCTCTGCGCTCCCGCCGCCATCTTATGCCCCACCGCCGTACTCCTCCATCCTGGCTTTTTCCCACTTCATTTCGCTTAAACGCCCGGCGGTGAGAAACTCGCCGTAGTAGTCGTAGCTCTCTTCGTAACTGGCGATCCCAGGAGAGTCCTGGGTGATCATTTGGTCGCCGATCGTCGTGAGTCCAGATGAGGACCCATAGATGACATGGACGGCGCCGATGTTACTGCCGTTGGACGTGTCATCCTCGCCAGGGACGCCGAACGCTAGGTCGTCGTAGCCATCGTCGTCGAAGTCTCCAGCCGCCACGCTGTCTCCGAGGTAGTCGTAGGCCGCGTCGACGCCCAGCACACCAGGCGTGTTCCGGTTCCAGCGCTCGATTGTACCGTCTCCGTATACGAGCACCAGCTCACCAACGTAGCCGTTGGTTTCGGGTTGACCGAAAGCGGTATCAACGAGGCCGTCACCGTCGAAGTCACCGACGGTGGCGGCGCGGGTTCGCTGGCCGACGAGGCCTGCGCCCTCCGCCAGCGTCGACGCTGCGTACACCGCGAGGAGCGCGAAGGTTGAGACTAGTATTCTCCTCATCCTTCTTCCTCCGTTCCCCCGCACTGGATCGATTCACCGCCGCAAACGTCGAATTCACAGTATTGGAGACCGTCAGGCAATGCCTCTCCAAGTTGCGGATCGCAGCGCCTGCCGGGGAAAACAGTGTCCCGGCTTCCTCCGTCAAATATTAGAGTCGAGGACGAGAATCGTGAACAATCGGATTCTGGCAAAGTCCACTCACTGTCCAGGGCCGGGTACCCCTCTCCGAACTGCACCGAGGCGGTAGCCTCGGTATCTGTAACAGTCCAGTCAAACTCCAGAGCCTCGGATATTTCGCCGATGCACGAAAGGCGGTGAAACACGCCGGTTCCGTCCTCGCGGAACTCGTAGATGGACACCCATGTGTCATCTGCGTCTACTTGACGCCCGATGTCTGACGTTGAGTAGAATCCCGCGAGCGCATTGCGCAACTCAGCGACATCCTCATCGACCGCAGGACCGCAAGCCCCGATAAGAAGCGCAGCTAGAGCTAGAGCTAGATGCGTTGGCTTCATATTGTCACCTAGTTGCACGAGATTTGCTTCGTTGCCGTGGTTGCAGCGCCGCGAGCATCCTCTGCGACCGCGCGGAGCGTATGAGATTCAGTAATACTGATCGCGGTGGTCGAGTCAGAAAGGGGGACATCGTCGACGAACCACCTGACAGATGCTAGGTCCCCATCAGGATCAGTGAACGATTCGGTAAGCGGCACCGAAGTGCTGCAGGATACAGCGCTGGGTGTGGTTACCGATCCTGTCGGCGGTGAGTTCAACGTCGCCCCGTCGTCCATCGCAATCCAGAGGTCAACGAGCGCGACGCTCGAGTCTCCACAACTCACGTGGCTGCGAAGTCGGAAAGCGGCGGACTTGAACTCGCCGTTGCTGTGGTCGATTTGTACCGCTGCTGGGTTCGGCCGGCGTACACGGTACACCTCGCCGTCAATCGTGAGCTGTATCCAGACTTGAACGGAGCTCTCGGGGAACAACACGCTGTCCTCGCCTCTGGGCTGAACGCCGAACGTAGGCTGGGCTAGGGAGATATCCAAATCCTGTAGGCTGACCGAGTCCGAAGTACCATCCAAGCACGCTAGCTCAAGTTGCTGCGGTAGGATACTCGGAACAGCGTTCTGCGCGGACAGGCTGAGCGAGCCCAGGTAGAACGGCCGCCGACGAGCTACGGACGATGCTCCCCGAGTGACTCGCTGGCAGCAGGAGCGCGTGGAGGCGAAATGAAATGGGAGCGGCCGGCCTCGCACTTGCGGTGCACCGCTTCAAGGCTTCGGCCGCGTCACCTCAGAGCCCGAATTGCCACCCGATCAAGACGTTGGCAAAGAAGCCGCTGATGCCTTGGGGAATCGGTTTGTGGACGGCACCCTCGCCGAGGTCGACACCGGAGCGCTCAATCGAGCTATACACCGTCGGCCAGTACCGCAGCACAGGCGCGATGTGCAGACCCTTCCACAGAAACAGCCTCCAGCCGAGCTCGGCCCCCACGGTCACCGTCTGGTAGCGCTGGGTCTCGCTCCCGTAGCGTAGCTCGTAGCCGTGCACCTTGAAGTCGGCGAGCACGTACAACTCGTCGAGGAGTACGACCCCAAAACCGCCGCCGGTGGTGTACGGCATGAACACTTCGACGCCGGCGTCGAGCTCGGCGTCCGAGAGCGTTCCTGGAGCGCGACCGATTTCGAGACCGTGTCCGTGCGAGTACGTCGCGACAAAGCGCTTGTAGCGAAAATCAATGGCCGCGTTGAAGCCCCGCAGGAGGATCGGCTGCAACAGCCCGTAGTGAAAAGAGAGCTGCGGGCGGTCCGGCATGTGAGGCTTGACTTGGAACACGTGCGCGAACGCGTCGGCGCTGGCCTCGGGGCCGTGGCCACGGGAGGGCTGATCTGGTTGGGCCGTGCGGGGTGAGGACTCCGGCGCCGCAGCAAGCAGGGCGCAGGTGAGCGTGAGGACTGACGCTGACACACCGGCAGCTTGATCAATGCGAAAACGCTTGTCGAAGAATAGAATGTATGCGCAAATGCATTCCTCGGGACACGACCTTCACGCGGGCGAACTGGAACTGGTGCACGCGCTGCTTCAACACGAACGCACCACGGAGGCGGCTGCCTCCCTAGGGGTCGATCAGTCGACGATCAGCCGACGCCTGGCTCAGCTGGAGCGACGACTTGGCATCGAGCTGTTCGTGCGGGCGCCGCGGGGCGTGATCGCCACCCCGCTGGCAGAACGTTTGCGAGAGCCGGCGAACGCTGTCGTATCTTCGCTGCGTGCAGCGAGTCAGCTCGTCCAAGACGGGTCGACGCAACCGTCGGGCCGCCTGCGTATCGCGTGTCCCGAGGCGATGGCTCAGCACGTTCTCGCGCCGCGGCTTGCCAAGTTCTTGGGCGCCAATCCCAACCTGTCGCTGACCCTGCTGGATGGACCCGAGCTTGTGGATCTGGCGGCCGCCGAAGTGCACCTCGCCGTTCGCATGGTCCGGCCCATCTCCGGAGACGTGGTCTCCAAGATCTTCATGACCGACCTCCTCGCTCCCTTCGGCTCCAAGCGATACGTCGGTGGGCGCCCGGCAAGCGCACTGCGTTGGCTAGGGTGGGACGACTCGTTCGCCCGCCTCGGCGAGGCCCAGGCCCTCAAGGCCCTGCTGGGTCGCGATCCCGAGGTTCGCTTCTCTCGGTTGACCACGATGATCTCGGCGGCCAAGGAAGGCGTTGGGGTGATGCTGCTGGGCCGCAGGTTCGGACGCATGCTCGGGTTGAAGGAGGCGCCTTTTCCCGGCCTACCGGTGATGAAGAGCAGCGTGTGGCTTGCGGCGCCGAGAGTTCTTCGACAGAGCCCGGCGGTCGCGGCTGCCTGGGATTGGCTGCTTCGCGAGGCTGACCAGTTCGTCGAGTCGTGAGGCTCTCGTGAAATGGCTTAGCACTCACTCACCGGCTCAGCTTCGCTCTACACCGCGCTGCTGCTCCCCGGCGCTCTCCTACGCTCGCGCCGCCATCTCATGGCCCCCGCCGTAGTTCTCCAGCCCGGCTTTTTCCCACTTCATTTCGCTTTAAACGCGTCGCGGCGTGTTTTCCCCTGAAATGGCTCTCGTGAAATGGTTCGGCACTCACGGGCTCAGCTTCGCTCTACA
>CAYGTG010000366.1:0-7580 GCA_964352485.1 uncultured Nannocystaceae bacterium
CTCTCGCGTTGAGGCCAACTCGGGGGTGGCCATCCCGATCGCGATCGACGGCGCCTGGGCCGACGGCTCGCAGCGCAACGCGCAGATCCCCAAGAACCGCAACACCGCGTTCCGGGTCTACCTGGACGTCGACGAAGACGTCTGGGTGCAGCGCGAGATCGAAGCTCGCATGACCCTGATCCAGGCGGACGGCACCGAGTCGGAATACATCGAGCGGGTCGAGATTGCGCAGGACAGCTCGACGTCGTCCTTCCAGTCCAACATCGTCATCGGGGTTCTGGCCGAGGACATGCAGCCCAACGCGCAGTTCAACGTCGAGTTGTTCGAGGTTGGCTCCGGCTACGAGAGCTTGCCCGCCGAGTCCGAGCCGCCCAAAGCGATGCCCGAGCCGAACTTCATCGGCATCGAGAGCTCGTATCAAAACATGCGCATCATGATCGTGCCCATCGAGTACGACTTCGGTGGGTGCCAGACCCAGTTCGACACCTCGGACGAAACGCTGGCTCCGTACATCGATCACATGTTTCAGCAGAACGCGCTCGAGAACATCGAAATCGAGATTCACGACCTCTACCGCGTGGACGATCTCGACCTTACCGGCAACGGATTCTTCCAGCTGCTCAACGTCATGGCGCAGCTGCGGGCGGCAGAGTCCCCCGATCCCAACGTTTACTACTACGGCCTGTTCGACAACTGCGGCGCCTGCATCGGCGGTGGTGGCGGCTGCACCCTGGGCGTGGCCAACGGGATTCCGGGAGACTCCATGGGAGAGGCCGGCGCTCGGGTGGCGATCGGCGCCCAGTTCCTCAGCGGTAGCGAGATCGGCATCGAGACCTTCGTGCACGAGATCGGGCACAACCAGGGACGCCGCCACATCTTCTGCTCTGGCGCCAACGCGGCGGGCACCGACCCCTCGTACCCGTACGACGATGGCAAGACGACCGGCTGGGGATTCGGCGTGCGTGACTTCCAGTTGCGCAACGGCAACACCCACTTCGACTACATGAGCTACTGCAACCCCACGTGGGTCTCGGACTGGCAGTGGAAAGAAACCTTCGCGCGCATCCAGACGCTCAGCAGCTGGGAAGGCGCGGACATGCAGGACGCCATGGACGGGCGCTACGTGCTGATGGGTTCGGTCAACACCGAGACCGGCGAGGCGAGCTGGTGGACGGACCGCGGCTGGGTCGAGCCCGAGGACGCAGCGCCCAACTACCGGGTCCGGTTCTCCTTTGACGACGCGTCGAGCGACGACACCCTGCTGGTCGACTCCGACCCCTGGAGCGAAGGCCCCTGGATCACCGTCCGAGCCCCGCTTCCGACCGACTTTGACGCGGTGACCGGGATCCAGCTCGACACGCCCTCGCTGACGGCCATCGCGCCGCGAAGCGAGATTCAGGCGTTCCACCTGAACTCGTTCCAGGCGCCGTAGGCCGCCGCACGCCCAGAGCCGATTCCGTCGTTTCCTGGTCGTACGCGGACCGGGAAACGAAGTTCTGGGTTGCTCCGGCCGACCCGCGTGGCGTGGTGTACCCTCCGCGCCATGCGAACTGCCCGTGTTTTCCTGCTCGCTGGGGCCGCGAGCCTCCTCGTCCCCGTTGCCGGATGCTCCAAGAAGTCATCGGCCGAGACCGTCGAGCCCGCCTCCGCAAGCGAGCCGGTCGCGCCGCCCAGCGCCGACGACCAAGCCCAAGGTGCGGGCAAGGGCGCCATCCCCGACGCGGAAAAGGTCCAGGTCCTCGCCAGCTTCGAGGGTTTGCAAGACATGCTCTCCGCTGCGATGGATCTCAAGGCTCGCATCGAGGGCGAAGAAGCTGGCGGTGACCCGCTCGCCGACGTCCAGGCCGGTCTGCTCGCCCAGGGCTTCGGGCCGGGCTTCCTCGGCAACATCAACCTCGACGGCATGCACGCCGTCAAAGTTGCATTCCCAACCGACGACGCTGCGGGACCCGAGGCGATCGACTTCGCTGCGAGCATGTCCGTCGCTGACGGTCAGAAAGTGCTCGAGAGCTTTCCGTCCAGCATGCGTCCTCAGCCGCTGGGCGGAGACATGTGGGAACTGCGTCAGGACAACGACACCCTGCTGATCAAGCAAGCCGGAGCCGAGCTCTTGTGGGGTCGGGCTCAGGCCGATGTCGAAAAGGCTGCCGGCCTCGTCAAGAACGCGGGCACCGGTCGCCGGGTCCGCGTCCGTGCGTGGAACATCCCAGCCGACGACGTCGATCCGATGGAGCTGCTCGGTCTTCCCCGCGATGCGCCCTTCGTCGCGGCCATCGCGGACGTTCTCAAAGAGCTTGCGGCCGCCGAGCTCCAGGTCGACTTCGGGACGAAGAAGCGACTCGAAATGGTCGCCAGCGCAGAGGCTCCGTTCGGCAAGCTCGGGCTCGATCCGCTGGGAAAAGCACGGACCAAGTCGACCGAACTCGAAGCCAAGCTCCCCGGCGGAGCGGTGTTCGTCACCACGGTTTCTTTTGGAAACCCGGAGATGCTCCACAAGACCATCGACAGCCAGATTCCTGTCGACCAGGTTCCGGCGCCGTTTGACACGATGGTCAAAGACGCGATCAAGGGCACGCACATGGTGCTGAACTCGATCTCGGCCAACGTCGTCGTCGCGCTGTACGTCGACAAGAAGGGGCAGGCCACGGCGATGCTCGCTGCCGGCGTCAAGGGCAAGAAGGAAGACAAGGCGCTCGAGGGCATGCGCAAGATCCACGGCACGTTGAAAGCCGGGCTCGATGCTCACGCAGCGCTGCAGGGCAAGAACAAGGACGCCAAGTTCGCCGTCACGCTCAAAGAAGGCGGATTGAAGATCTCTGGGATCAAGGCGGACCAGCTCACCATCAAGATCCCCAAGGACTTTCAGAGTGACGCCGAAGACGCCGCGCTCTTCCTCAAGAAGAACTCGGTCGAGTCGGTCTCTTTCGTTCAAGACGGCGTTGCATTCTGGGCGATCGGTGCCGGCGCACGTTCGCTCGGGTCCGACGTGGCCCGCTCGCTCGGCAAGGATCGCGCCAGCTCGCTGGCGTCTGAAGGCACGCTCACCACGCTTCGCGAGGGCATGGACGGATGCCAGCTGTGCATGAGCTTCGACGCCGATGAGTACCTGCGGATTCGCTTGCTGGACATGCAGGCCAAGACCACGGACAAGGCCAAGCTCAAGGAGATCAAGGCCCAGCTGAGCAAGCTTGGCAAGATCAAGGGCGATGCCGATGTTGGCGTGGGTCTGCGCTTCTCCGACAAGGATGGTGCGGCCGGCCTCGTCATTCCTGCCGGCACCCTGGCGCTCAGCAAAGAGAGCTTTGCCGGCATGACCGAGGTGATGGACTTCGTCGATGGGACCGGCGACGTCGCGGTCTCTTTGGCTGAGGCGAAGTGAGCGTCGCGGCGGTGATTCTCGCCGCCGGAGCCTCGACCCGAATGGGTCGCCCCAAGGCGCTCATCGAGTGGCGGGGGCGGCCCTTTTTCATGCACTGCGTGCGTCGGGCCGAGGCGGCGGGGTGCGGGCCTGTGGTGGTGGTGTGGGGTGCCACAGCGCTGCCCAACGTGGGCGGCGTGCGGCTGGCTGAGAATCCCCAGTGGGAACAGGGGCCGTTGTCGAGCCTGCAGGTTGGGCTGCGTGCCGTTTTGCCGAGCGACCCCTCGGGCGTGCTCGTGATGACGGTCGACCGTCCACATGTTGCCGAGTCCACCGTGCGGGCCCTGGTCGAGGCGCACCACAACACCCCGACCGTCGTCGTGCAGCCCAGGTTGAACGAGGCCAGTGGGCACCCCATCGTGCACCCGCGCTCGGTGATCTCGCAGCTACTGGAGCTTGCCCCGGCCGATTCGGTGCGGACGGTCCTGGGGCGGGCGGACGTTCGGAGCACGCGGGTGAGGATCGCCGTCGATGACCCCGCGGTCCTCGACAACCTCGACACCCCAGCCGGCCTCGCGAAGCTGACCGGTTCGCACTGTTGACGGATCGGCGGGACACGAAACGGCCGCGACCCGGGTTGCAGCTCTTGCGCGGATCGAACGCTTCGTGCGCTCATCTCCCTTGGGAGCCAAGCGCGCTCTTGCGCCGGCGAGCAGTCCGGACTGCCCCGAAACGTGCGGCTCGAGACTGCGACGGCGTCGTAGAGGGGACAAAACATTGGTCAACGGCGAGTGATCGACCAACGCGCGGGGCTCGGTTATCGTCCGCCGCGATGGACCTGTCTGCGATCGAAGGCCTCCACCCGACGCACAATCCCGAGCGCCACCTGCTGACTCTGGAGCTCGATCACGGGAAAGCGAACGAGATGGGCACGGTCCAGCTCGAGGCGTTCGAAGCGTTGTGCGATCTCCTCGAGGAAGACGACACCGTTCGTACGCTCTGCACGACGTCTCGGCGCTTGAGCAAGAAGGGTCGGCCGATATTCATCGCGGGAGCCAACGTCACCGAGCGAGGCGACTGGGACTCGGAGCGGGTGAGGGCACACGTGCTGAGGCAGCGGGCGCTGATGGTCCGGTTGCGTCATCTCCCCGTGTTCAACATCGCCGTGCCTTCGGGGGTGACGCTTGGCTGGGGTACGGAGTACTTGCTGACCACCGACTACACCGTGGCGACCGCGGCAGCGTCCTTTGCACTGCCTGAAACAGGCCTGGGCATCCTTCCAGGGGCGCGAGGAACTGCTGAGCTGGCGATGTTGGTGGGACCTGCGCATGCCGCTCGACTCGGCGTCACCGGAGAGTCGATCGACGCCACGGAGGCGGCTCGGATTGGACTCGTCCAAGAGGTTGTCGCCGACGTGGATGCGGGCCTCGAGCGCGCACGCGCGCTCGCGACGCTGGTGGCGAAGAAATCTCCAAGCGCCACCGCGGCGTACAAGGCAGCGATGCTGGCCGGACTGGGACAACCCGAATCTGTGCGTTTGGACGCCGAGCGTCAGGCGTATGAGCTCACAGTGGAGGTTGGAGACGCAGCAACCGGTCGAGCGCACTTCGCTGCAATCCGGGAGGGCAAGTCGCCGCCGTGGGCGGCTCGAGCCTCATGGCAGTTCAAGAAGGGCGGCGAGGGGTAGGCCGTTTCGCTACGATGAAGCAGATGTACACACGCTCAGCTCAAAAAACACCTTTGAAATCGAGTTGATTCGGATTACACAAATTTCATGCTGTAATGAGTTCGGGACCGTGCGTGTTGTTCGGCTCCAGTGTTCTAGACTACAGTCCACCGAAACTGAGACCCCCCTAGCGCCATGACCGCGAAACGCTCAACTGCGCCGGATTCCGACGCTTCTTCCGCTGTGGTGGCTCAGCCTGACCGCATCGCGGGGCGATACGCGGTCAAGCGACTTCTTGGGCGTGGCGGGTTCGGTGCGGTTTATGAAGCGCACGACGAACTCGAGGACCGCGCGGTCGCGCTGAAGTTGATCCGCAGCGACCACGCCGAGCTGGCGGGGTTGCCGCTCGTAGACAGCTCCCGCATGGAGTCGCGATCGTTGCGGCGCCCCAACGTGACCCATAGCTTCGGCACCCCGGGGACCAGCAGCGGCTCGGGTCTTGCCCAGGCGTTCAAAGATGAGTTCCGGCTGCTGACGCAGCTGCACCATCCCAACCTCGCCGCCGTCTTCGACTTTGGACGCTGCGCCGAACAAGACGGTTTCTACTTCACTCAAGAACTCGTTCGCGGCGTCGAGCTCTCCGAGTTTCTCGCGAACGCCTCCCGGGAGGTCATCGCCGAGGTCTTTGTTCAGCTCGCCCGTGCTCTGGACTACATTCATGCGCTCGGCTTGGTCCACGGCGACATCAAGCCATCCAACGTCTTGGTGTGTGCCTCGGTTGATCCGACGGCGCCGCCCCAAGCCAAGCTCATCGACTTCGGGCTTGCTCGGATGCTTCGGGATCCGCTGCCGCCCGAAGATATCGACGACGAGACGACGGAGAGTGACGAGGACACCATCACGGTTCTCGGCACGCCAGGGTTTTCGGCCCCCGAAAAGGTGCGGGGCGAGTCCTCCGACTCCCGCGCCGACATCTACTCGCTTGCGGCCACGATGTACTCGGCCATCCGTGGCTCGCGACCATTTCCCGGCAAGACGTTTCGTGAGGTCCTTCGCGTCCAACGCGACTGGCGTCCCGAACTCGCCGGCGCGCTCCTGCAGTCCGCTGGCCCCGTCGTCGCCGAGTTGGTAGGGCGAATGCTCCAGCCCGATCCGGCGAACCGGCCCCAGAGCGCTCGCTCGATCCTTCTCGAGCTGCTCCGGCGCGAGGCATCTCATCTTCGCAATCGCCAGCAGAGCGAAGGAAGCCGCCGCGACTTCGCCCGCGTGCTTGTTTCGCATCTGCCGTTCGTCGATCGGGCGCGCTATCTCGATCTGCTGCTGGAAAAGGCCGCGGCGGTCGTGGGTGCCCAACCAGAGCCCGAGGGCGGCTCGCTCGACCCCGCGGCGTCAGCTTCGGCCAACCGTATGCGGACCGGTCGGTTGCTTCGTACCGTCGTCGTCAAAGCTCCCGAGGGCATGGGGAAGGCGCGGCTCATGGCAGAGCTCCGGCGCGAGGTTCAGCTGGCCGATGGTCTGTTCGTCGAGGGCAGCTGCTGGAACTCGGGTCGCAATGCATTGGGTCCGTTTGCCAGCGTGGTGGCTCAGCTCGCGACTGCATTGGGCACAGACAGCGTTGTGGTGCGGTCGTTTCCCGAGCTGGTGCACTTGGCCCGACGCGATCGCGGCCACGAAGCCGCAGCCTCTGCGGTCACCGAGTTCTTGATTGCCGCCGCGAAGGAGCGCCCCTACGTCTTGCTCTTGACCTCGGTCTCGAAGGGGCCCGAAGACATCCGGCGTCAGTTTGACCAGCTCAGCCGAGCGATCGATCACTCTGCCGCACCCATCCTGCTGTGCGCCACCACCGAGCCACACACCAAGGTGCAGTCGATCGTCAGTGGGCTCAGCCGCGATCAGTGCTCCGAAGTGTGGAACCTTCGGCCGTTCAGCGTGCGCGAGATGCAGAGCGTGCTGCAGGGGGTGCTCGGAGACACGGCCGTCATTCGAGACCTCGCTGACATGCTCGACAAGCTCACCGGCGGTCATCCGCTGAGCTTTCGCGAAACCCTTCGGGTGCTCATCGAGGAGGGAATCCTCGTTCGCGACACCGACAGCTGGACCCTGCGCGGGGCGTCCGCAGCCGCCGACGAGCTGCACAAGACGCTGGCGCAACGCTCCGAGGCCCGGCTGGATACGCTCGGGGTCTCCGGTTGGGAAATCGCCAGCATCCTGTATCTGCTCGAGACGCCGATCGAGGAATCGACGCTGGCGGAGCTTTCCGACCTCCGCAAGGAGCGCTTCAACCGAACGCTGGAGCGGCTCGAAGGGGAAGGGCTCATCGCACGCAGCCCGGTGTCGGGGTCGAGCACCGTCTGCCTCGCCCACGAGTCGGTCCGGGAGGCTGTTCGCCTGCGGTATGAGGGGTCGCTCGACGAGACGCGGCTGGACCTGGCCGCGCGCATCGAGGAATTCGAGGCTGGAGATCCGATGCTGGTCTTCTTGCGCGCCCGCCTGCTCGACGATGCGGCCGAGGCGATCGAATCGAGCGCGCCAAGATCCTGGTCAAGCGTAGCGAGG
>CAYGTG010000367.1:0-7573 GCA_964352485.1 uncultured Nannocystaceae bacterium
GTGGCGTACCAGTACACGCCGCCGTCGGACATCGGCAACCCGCTGTTCGATGACATTTTCGACGAGTTCCGCCCCGACCGCGGTCGGCCCGTGAACTCCGACGATGAGCTGGGCGGTGGCATCCCAACCATCACCAGCGGTGCGAACTGTCCAACCCAGGACCGCCAGCTGCAGGCCGCCTGTGCGGTGTGGGCGCTTGGCTCGCTCATCGGCACCACCGCCAGCCACGAGCTTGGACACGCGCTGGGACTTGCCGATCCGTCCAACCTGACCCGATTCCACAACCTCGGCGACGGGGAGAACCGGCTGATGGACTCCGGGGGCGTGCGTCCGTTTGAGGAGCGGGCGGAGCTCATGGGGCAGGGGCCCTCGGTGTTCTGCGACTCCGCGTACGAGTACCTTCGGCGCATCCTCCCCACGGACGAGGCCGAGATCGACATCGAGCGCCCGTTTTGCTGAGCGGATCGCGGCCTACGCGCGGTCCCGTGGGCCGGTGTCCGATCGGCGCGGCTCCCACCAAACCCAACGTTGCGTTCGCTCACGTAACAAGCGGAAGAAACGGCGGACAGAGGTGCTCCGCAGGCCGCCAATTCCCCGAAATGGAAGCGCTTTGTGACCGCCGCTCGACCAACGGTGGCACCAGGTGCCGTTTTTACTTGGCGTAGGTTGACCGGTTCCGCTGTACGACTCTATCCTACCCTCGGCTGGCGGGGACTTCCTGGGTCGTCGCGCTTCTAGGCACCTCGGTGCCTATCACTCGTTTGTCCAAGAACAGAATTTTCGATGTCCAAGCCTAACTCCACCACCACGGTCTTGAAGGTGATCGCAGGCCTCAGCCTGCTGAGCGCCGCGGCTGCCTGCGGAAACGACAACGGCGGCGGCGGGCCCCTCGAGAGCCAGCTTGGCTTCGATGAGGCGCGCTCTGAAGTCGTCGTGCTGCTCAACCGCGACCTGGGCGGTGGTGAAAAAGTGCACGCCCGCGTTCGCTCCCTGGCCGACGGGGACACCCTCGACTGTGCAGCGATGCAGGACGTCATTCCGACGTACAAGGGCCGCGGCGACGGTGTCTACGGCGGACAGACCGTGACCGAGGACATGTTCGAGGTCCCGACCACGCCCAACGCGCTGCTCGGTGAGACCCCCGAAGAGCTTCAGGCCCGCCTCGAGAACACGTTCTACGTCGATGTGTGTGTCGAGGACGGCGGAGAGGTTCTTCTCCAAGCCCGGTACACGCTCAACCAAGCGCTGGACCGACTGGGAGAGAACGGCAAGTTCGACGCCAACGACGATGGCGTGCGGATCGAGTCGAACAGCGCGTACGCGCAGGCCTGCGAAGAGGAGCTTGGCCCCAACCCGCTGTTCAAGGCGATCGAAGGCAGCCCTGGCGACTACGAGATGGCCAGCTGCCTCAACGGCACGCCCATCCAGACGAACGTCGATGGCGAGCCGGCCGACAGCTACGTCTCGAAGTGCGACGAGCCGCAGTACATCTACAGCCACTGCGAGCCCGACGCCCGCACCGGGGCCAACGGCCCACGCGTGCAGCAGGCGCGCAACGAGCAGGGCACGACGTGGGTCTTGCTGTGCCGCAAGTCGCTCGACGAAGAGGGTCGCTACAACGACATCGCGATGATCGGGAGCAACCCGTTCACGGGGAAGACCTGCTTCTTCCAAAACCAGCTGCGGGGCTCGAACACGAACCTGACCCGCGACTCGCTGGGAACCGAAGTGCCCTGGCCCGGAGACACCGTCGACTCGGACGTGTCGCCGCAGGGCAACGTTCTTTGGGGCGCGCGTCCCGAGGGCGGCTCGAACAAGGGCATCGGCTGCGCGGGCTGCCACGACGCAGACCCCTGGATTCACTCGCCATGGATCGACACGGCCAAGCGTGAAGACGGCACGCCGGTGATTCCGAAGATCGGGGTGCACGCGGATTACGTCGAGGGCTACAACCGGCCGTACTCGCTGGTCGACCAGGTCGACCAGGAGTGGACGATTCCCAAGCGGCTCGTCTCCGAAGAAGCGTCGGCGTGCACGAAGTGCCACTCGATGAACTTCGGACAGTGGCTCAGCCCCTCGAACATCCGAGGCAGCAGCCACCCCGACGGCAACGGAGCCAACTTCGGGACGGGTCCTTGGCTGGAGCGCATGGTCGGCGCAGACGCTGGATGGGCGAACAAGGTGACCGACTCCCACCAGGGCTTCGAGGACGTGTTCTGGATGCCCCCGAACGCGGGCGAGGTACTCAACGAAGACGACTGGGCGGACTCCGAGTACGCCAGCGCCGTCGCGTTCATGCTCGAGTGCGCCCAGAACGAGGACAACCCGGCGTGCATCTGGGCCGACGCGCCCACCGAGCCTGGCGACCCGACCGAGCTTCCCACCATCGAGACCACCGGCGTGGATTTGGCCCGCGCTGCGCTTGCAGCTGTCGGCGCGCGCTACCTCGACGAGTCCAACAACGAGGTCGAGCAGACCAGGCGCTGTTCCGAATGTCACGCCATGTCGCGATTCGGAATCCGCGAGTGGAGAGACCGGACCCAAGCCGCGCTTTCGGCCGGCATCGATCTCTCGCGCGACCCCGACGACATGGACCCGTCCGCCGCGATGGACCTGGTCAACTACATGCGTAAGGACTCGAGCAACCCCGAGTCGGTGTTCGCTCCGTTCAAGATCGGCGTGTTCTCAGCCGGCGTTCAGTTCCCGTACTTCCGCAAGCTCTTCGACAAAGCGTTCGGCGAGCAGAGCGGGATTGAGTACAGCAGGTTCCTCGCTCGCGTCAGCATGCCCAAGGGCAGCCATCCTCCGTTCTCGGCCGAAGAGTTCGCGACCGTCATCAAGTGGTTCATCGACGAAGACATCGCCAACCTCGAGGCCGTGATGCCGGAAGCGCCGCGTCCCGAGACGTGTGCCGATGTCACCGCGTTCGCCGGTCTGGGCACCAACGGTCTGCCCACCGACGACACTTGGTTCTCCGGACACCTCGACGACATGGAATTCGAGGGCTGGCACGCCCGTAACGTCGAGAAGGGCATCAACATGTTCGGATGCGACGGGACCGACGGCACCGGTTGTTTCGACGGCTTCGACCGCGCTGGCTTCGCCTCCCGCGCCGGTGACACCGATGTGGTCGTCACCGAGTTCGACTTCAACACCAGCTACTGGATGCGAACCAGCGCCGACGGCCGCTTCATCGGCAACGGTGGGGGCGGTGGCGACACGAACTTCAGCGCAACGATCACCGATGTCATCGCCGGGCGGGACATCGGCGTGCGTGGCTCGTACGACCCGGGCTTCTTCCCGAACAACGACGGCTTCATCATGCAAGGTGGCGGCGCGGGTCTGTGCGGCCAGTCCGTCCTGAGCGACGCCGATGCCATCGCGGATGGGATCGACTTCTCGGAGCCCGGCTGCAGCAACGCAGAGGGCATCAACCTGTACCAGCACGTCGCGGTGGACCTCGACGGCGGCGACTACTTCATCATCAACTCGCAGTTCACCTCGGACCCCGGTTCGGGCAGCAGCGACCCCCGTGCCGGATTCGACGAAGGCTCGACGATGAAGTTCAGCCCGCTGGTCTTCGACGGCGGTGACTGGGACCAAAAAGAAGCGATCACGGTCGCGTCTCCCTACGAAGGTGATTCGGTGCTCTCGCCGTCGGGTCGCATGGTCGTCAGCCGCTTCGCTGGACCCGAGGGGGCTGCGCTGGGCTACATGTTCCGACGCGTCGACGCCTCGCCCTCCGGTGGCAGCTACGACGTTCGCATCAACCAGCCGGTTCGCTTTGTGTGTGCCCCGGGAGCCAAGGCGAACATCAGCTTCGATGAGCGCTTCTCGGTCACCCACACCTACGAGAACGGGACCGCGAACCTCTACCTGACCGACCTGGTCACGATAGAGACCCATCAGATCACCGACATGCCCTCGGGGACTCGGGCTCTGTTCCCGCACTTCCGCTCCGACGGCTGGATCATGTTCTTGGTGCAGGGGGACGGCCCCGACCGCGCCGTTGGCATCAACTCGGCCATCGTGTTGGCCAACCAGTAGGGGACCGGAGGCGCGAAAGCGCCACTGTCTGGAAGAGCCTTGGCTTCGGCCGAGGCTTTTTCGTGGTTGCGGGTGCCGCGCAAGTCCAGTTTGGCCGCAGTTCGCCTGAAACTTGGGCGACGCAGGATCCTGTGTTCACTCACGATTTCGCAGCGGGGATCGTCTCTCCTCGGGATATGCACTAGGCGTAAGTGGCTGGAATTCAGACGGATTGACGGGTGTCAGGGCCCGTGCGAGAGTCTGCGCGCATCGTCGCCATCTGAATGCCGACGACGTAGGTTGACTGCATCCGCTGTACGACCGTATCCTACCCGCACCTGGCGTCCTGCCCGCAGTGGGCCGAGTTTCCACGCTCCTCTCCGTCACTCGCTTCTCGAATAGAAAGATTTCATGTCCAAGCTTCACACCTCTATCAAAGTGATTGCGGGCCTCGGCCTGCTGACGACGGCCGCAGCATGTGGCGACAACGGCGGCGGCGGTGGCCCGCTCGACAGTCAGCTCGGCTTCGATGAGGCGCGCTCTGAAGTTGTCGTGTTGCTCAACCGCGACTTGGGCGGTGGCGAGAAGGTGCACGCCCGCGTTCGCTCCCTGGCCGACGGGGACACCCTCGACTGCGCCGCGATGGCCGACACCATCCCGACGTTCGGCGGTCGGGGAGATGGAGTCTACGGAGGAGAAGCGGTCACCCAAGAGATGTTCGAGGTCCCCACGACGCCGGCGGCGTTGCGCGGCGAGACCCCCGAAGAGCTTCAGGCACGGCTTTCGAACACGTTCTACGTTGACGTGTGCATCGAGAAGGGCGGAGAGGTTCTTCACCAAGCCCGCTACACGCTCAACCAGGCGCTGGACCGACTGGGAGAGAACGGCAAGTTCGACGCCAACGACGATGGCGTGCGGATCGAGTCGAACAGCGCGTACGCGCAGGCCTGCGAAGAGGAGCTTGGCCCCAACCCGCTGTTCAAGGCGATCGAAGGCAGCCCTGGCGACTACGAGATGGCCAGCTGCCTCAACGGCACGCCCATCCAGACGAACGTCGATGGCGAGCCGGCCGACAGCTACGTCTCGAAGTGCGACGAGCCGCAGTACATCTACAGCCACTGCGAGCCCGACGCCCGCACCGGGGCCAACGGCCCACGCGTGCAGCAGGCGCGCAACGAGCAGGGCACGACGTGGGTCTTGCTGTGCCGCAAGTCGCTCGACGAAGAGGGTCGCTACAACGACATCGCGATGATCGGGAGCAACCCGTTCACGGGGAAGACCTGCTTCTTCCAAAACCAGCTGCGGGGCTCGAACACGAACCTGACCCGCGACTCGCTGGGAACCGAAGTGCCCTGGCCCGGAGACACCGTCGACTCGGACGTGTCGCCGCAGGGCAACGTTCTTTGGGGCGCGCGTCCCGAGGGCGGCTCGAACAAGGGCATCGGCTGCGCGGGCTGCCACGACGCAGACCCCTGGATTCACTCGCCATGGATCGACACGGCCAAGCGTGAAGACGGCACGCCGGTGATTCCGAAGATCGGGGTGCACGCGGATTACGTCGAGGGCTACAACCGGCCGTACTCGCTGGTCGACCAGGTCGACCAGGAGTGGACGATTCCCAAGCGGCTCGTCTCCGAAGAAGCGTCGGCGTGCACGAAGTGCCACTCGATGAACTTCGGACAGTGGCTCAGCCCCTCGAACATCCGAGGCAGCAGCCACCCCGACGGCAACGGAGCCAACTTCGGGACGGGTCCTTGGCTGGAGCGCATGGTCGGCGCAGACGCTGGATGGGCGAACAAGGTGACCGACTCCCACCAGGGCTTCGAGGACGTGTTCTGGATGCCCCCGAACGCGGGCGAGGTACTCAACGAAGACGACTGGGCGGACTCCGAGTACGCCAGCGCCGTCGCGTTCATGCTCGAGTGCGCCCAGAACGAGGACAACCCGGCGTGCATCTGGGCCGACGCGCCCACCGAGCCTGGCGACCCGACCGAGCTTCCCACCATCGAGACCACCGGCGTGGATTTGGCCCGCGCCGCGCTCAAGGCCGTGGGTGCCCGCTACCTCGATGAGTCCAACAACGAGGTCGGGCAGACCAAGCGGTGTGCCGAGTGCCACCCGATCTCCCGATTCGGCATGGGGGAGTGGCAAGGCCGCACCCTCTCGGCGCTGTCGGCCGGCATCAACCTGTCCGAAGATCCGGACGAGTACTCGCAGCAGAAGGCGATGGACCTCGTCAACTTCATGCGCAAGATCCCGGAGAACCCCGACTCGGTGTTCGCCGCCGCCAAGCTTGGCGTGTTCACGGCGGGCGTGCAGTTCCCGTACTTCCGCAAGCTGTTCGACAAGGCGTTCGAAGGCCAAGGTGCGGTGCAGTACGCCGGCTTCCTGGCGCGCGTCAGCATGCCCAAGGGCAGCCATCCGCCGTTCTCCGCCGAGGAGTTCGCGACGGTCGTCAAGTGGTTCGTCGACGAGGACCTCAACCACCTCGAAGCGGTCATGCCCGAAGCGCCGCGTCCCGAGACGTGTGCCGATGTGGCAGCGTTCGTGGGGCTTGGCAACACCGGAATCCCGAACAACGACTCCTGGTTCCAGACGCACCTCGAGGACATGGAGTTCGAGGGCTGGCACGCCAACAACGTCGAGACCGGGATCGACATGTTCGGATGCGACAACGATGACGCCCTGAACTGTTTCGCCGGATTCGACGAAGTCCAGATCGCAGACAGCTCCGTCTCCGGCACCAAGATCATCCGGCTGCGGAACTTCGACTTCAACACCAGCTTCTGGATGCGCTCCAGCGCCGACGGTCGCTTCGTCGGCAACGGCGGCGGCTCGGTGTCGGGCTACGGCTCCACGATCACGGACCTGGTTGCCGACCGCAACATCGGTGTTCGCGGCTCGTACGACCCGGGCTTCTTCCCGAACAACGACGGCTTCATCATGCAGGGCGGCGCAGGGCTTTGCAGCCAGTCGGTGCTGACCAACCCCGATCTCTACGAAGACGGCATCGACTTCACGGAGCCCGGCTGCACCCAAGCCAGCGGCATCAACCTGTACCAGCACGTCGCGGTCGACCTGCGCGGCGACTACTTCATCATCAACTCGCAGTTCACCTCGGACTCCGGTTCGGGCAACAGCGACCCGACCGCAGGCTTCGGTGAAGGCTCGGCGATGAAGTTCAGCCCGCTCGTCTTCGACGGTCAGGACTGGGACCAGAAGGACTCGGTCGACGTTGCGTCTCCCTACGAAGGCGATTCGGTCCTTTCGCCCTCCGGTCGCCTGGTGGTCAGCCGCTTCGCGGGTCCCAACGGGGCTGCGCTGGGTCACATGGTGCGCCGCGTCGAAGCCAACCCCTCGGGCAGCAGCTACGACATCCGCATCAACGAGCCGGTGCGCTTCATCTGCGCGCCCGGAGCCAAGTCGAACATCAGCTTCGACGAGCGCTACGCGGTCACGCACCACTACGAGAACGGCACGGCAAACCTGTTCCTCACCGACCTGGTGACGAACAACGTCTACCGCATCACGGACATGCCGGCCGACA
>CAYGTG010000368.1:0-7573 GCA_964352485.1 uncultured Nannocystaceae bacterium
GCCCACGGCGATCTCCAGCGTACGACGGCGGCGGACCGACCGAGGACAGCCCCTCAGCGTGGGTTTCGGGAGCGCCCAGAACGGCAGGCAGGTCTGGAAACCCCGCAAACGCGTCGGAGAACTCCGGCATGTCGCCGAGCCGAATCCAGTGTTTGCCCGTCCGAGAAATCGTGTCGTCGGGATGCAGCCGGCCCTCGCGAATCCAGATCCTCATGGTGGGAATGTCCTCGGCTTCGAAGACATCCCCGTCGACGGTCTGCACCCGCCACGCCTGGGCGGTCGCGCCATCCGGGGGCTCGACTCGGAAGACATAGCGGCAGACCGCACAACGAACCGCGACGCCGTCCGACCCAACCTGCCGATCGTCGAGCGAGAACTGGGTCTGGCAGTTTGAACAGCGTACGAACAAGGCCTGAGGACGAAGTTAGCACAACCGCCGGCACCGCCGAGAACAGCTGACGAGACGACCGGTGCGCTCGTCCGGGGTCCCCTGGTATGCCGTTTCTTTGGGTTGCGGTCAGCCCGCGACCCGGCTGATGATCCCGCCGCTCACAGCGGCGACCGCCGCACCCACGACCACAAACCCAAAGTAGCGCATGGCCGGAGGCATCCCTTTTTCTTTTTCGAGACCGGCCTCGGCCCCGCACTGGGTGCAGCGATGCGGTCGCTCGTCCTTGGATTCGCCCCCGCCCTCGAGCCGGGTGTGACATTGGCTGCAAACATACGCCACGGTGACGTGGGCGTATCCGGTCCCTAAACTGGTGTCAAGCTGCGGTGCCGCCTGAGCACCCTTCGTTCGTGCAGCCACACAACGTTGATGACCCCTTCACCGCGGCTTTACGGTGTCCGCGCCGCCGAGGTGGCACACTTCTCACGTGCGAATCTTGCTGATCGAGGACGATGAGCGACTGGCCGAGGTCACCGCCGAATATCTGCGCGACCAAGAGGCCGAGGTTGAGATTGTGGGTGATGGCGCGGCGGGACTGCAGCGTGCACTCGCGAACGAGCACGACATCGTGCTGCTCGACCTGATGCTCCCTGGGCTCGACGGGATCTCGGTCTGCAAGCAACTGCGCGCCCAGTCGAATGTTCCGGTCATCATGCTGACGGCCAAAGGAGACGAAGTCGACCGGGTGGTCGGCCTGGAGCTTGGCGCCGATGACTACGTCCCCAAGCCCTTCAGCCCGCGCGAACTCCTGGCTCGGATTCGAGCCGTCCTTCGGCGTCACACCGCGACGCCGGCGACCGCTGCCGAGGCGATCTCCAACGCGCAGGCCGGCCCGCTGAACATCGACCGTGAACGACGCGTTGCGGAGTTGCACGGCGAGCGCGTGGAGCTCACCGCGTACCAGTTCGACCTCCTGTGGGTTCTGGCCTGCAATGTGGGCAAGGTGCTCGAACGCGGCGACCTCAACAACCGAGTTCGAGAGCTTCGCGGCGACCCGCCGGTCGAGTTCGATCCCAGCGTCGACCGGTCGATCGACGTCCACCTCAGCAAGATTCGCGGCGCCCTGGATACGGCGCACCCCGACGGAAAGGACCTCATCGAGACCGTCCGCGGCGTCGGGTACGTGTTGGGACCAGACCGATGAAGCAGCGGCGCCGCTCGAGCCTGTTTTGGCGGATCTACGCCACGGTGATCGTCACGGTGCTCGCTGGAACGGCCGTCGGCGTCACGGCCACGTGGTTCATTTTGCAGGAGCGGTCCGAACGGTGGGTAGGTCAGGCGCTCGAGGTCCTCGAAGAGCAGAACGACACTCTGGTCCAGGTGCTGCATGAGCCCGAGCGATTGGAAGCAACCATCGGGACGATGGGCGAGACGCTGGGAACCCGGGTTCATGTGACCGACCCCAAAGGCCGGCCGATGACCCGCCGAGAATCTCGCGACGACGGCCCGCCGCCCCGGCATCCCCGACGGCACTCAAAGGCCCTGCGCCAGGGCCGAACCCTGGTGCTCAACCGCGGGCAGAACCGCAACGTCATCCTCTTCCCTCTCATGGACCCCGACACCGGCCGCACCGTGGGAATCGTCTCGGTCCGCCCCAACGATCCGCCGCGGGGCATCGCCCTGGGCGTCTCTGCGCTCACGATGCTCCTGTTGCTGGGTCTGGGCGCGCGCTCCTTGTCCCGCTCCCTCACCTCCCGCCTTGCTCGCGTCGAAGCGAGTGCACTGCGCATTGCGGGCGGCGAACTCTCCCATCGCGTCCTCACGCCGCAGGGGCCCCCGGTCGATGAACTCGACGAGCTCGCGCTGTCGTTCAACGGGATGGCCGACAAGCTCGAGGCGCTCATTCAAGGTCAGCGGGTGCTGCTGGCCAACGTCTCGCACGAGCTGCGCACCCCGATCGCACGCGTGCGCGTCGTCTTGGAGATCCTCGAGGGACGTGTGGACCAGATCGACACCGGAGACGCCCACGCGGCCGCCAGCCAACACATCGCGCGGCTGCGCAAGGGTCTGAGCGACATCGGCCGGGACGCCCAGGAACTCGAGTCGCTCATCGGCGATCTCCTCACCAGCGGCCGACTCGAGCTGTCCGTCGCTGGAGGTCCGCTCGAGCTCAGCCCGGTCCGCCTCGACGAGCTGTCCGAGCACATGGCAGAGCGGTTCGCCGCCACGGTGACTTCAACGCCTGCGCCCACGATTCAAGGGGACCGGATGCTGCTGGAGCGTCTGCTGAGCAACCTGCTGAGCAACGCTCGACGGGCCTGCCCACAGGGCGCACTCACCATCGACGTCTCGACGCACGCCGAAGGCTACGTCGTCGCGGTGGAAGATGAAGGCCGCGGGATCGCCCCCGAAGACCGCGAGCGGGTGTTCGAGCCCTTCCGGCGTCTGGACGAGGCTCGCAGTCGCGACAAGGGCGGCGTGGGACTGGGCCTGTACCTCTCCCGACAGATTGCCCGTGCACATGGCGGAGATGTCCTCGCCGGCAGCCGGCTCGATGGCGCATCCGGGGCGCGCATGGTGATCGAGCTGCCGAAGACGCCGCCATCGAGGGGCTGATACCCTCAGGGCGTGGAGGCGTTTCAGGCCGCATTCGTAGAGCTTCTGGTCCAGTACGAGGTGATCCGCTTCGGATCCTTCACCCTCAAGTCGGGACGGACCTCTCCGTACTTCGTCAATGCCGGCCAGCTGAGAACCGGCGAGGCCATCACGCGCCTTGGGCAGGCCTACGCCGCTCAGCTTCGCGCCCACGACATCGCGTGCGACATGGTCTTTGGACCCTCCTACAAGGGCGTCCCACTGGCGGTCGCCACCGCGATGGCCCTCAGCGGCGAGGGCCGAGACGTTGGGTTCTCGTTCGACCGAAAAGAAGCCAAGGACCACGGCGAAGGCGGCACCTTCGTGGGCACCCAGCCGCAGGCCGGCATGCGCGTGGTCGTCGTGGACGACGTGATCACCTCGGGTCGCTCGATCCGCGAATCGGTCGCACTGCTGCGCGCCACCGCGGACGTCCAGGTGACGGCGGTCGTCGTCGCGGTGGACCGCCAGGAGAAGGGCAACACCGCTCGGTCGACCCTCACCGAGCTCCGGGACGAGCTGGGGATCGCGGTGCTCCCGGTGGTCTCGGTTCGGACGATGGTGGACTGGCTCGTTGGCCGAGAGATCGGCGGAACAACGGTGCTCAGCGAGAATGGCAAGGCCGACATCGAGGCCTATCTCGCCGATTACGGGGGAACCGAAACGTGATCAAGCGGGCGGTGCTCGCCGCGGCGCTCGTGCTGCCCGGTTGTGGGGAAGACCCCGCCGGGCGCCTCGACCCCGAAACGGTCTCGGAACTCGCAAGCCAGGTCGGCGACGCACAAGGCGTGACGCCCAGCGGCGTCTACGCGGTGGAGCTTTCCGCGGACGACTGCGGATGTCAGGGGCTCAACTCAGCGCTGTTGGGGCTGACGCTGTGCCCGGGGCTTCCGGCCAACACCCCGAGCGGGGCTCCCCCAGTGGTGCAGACGACGTTCGACGTGGTCGTCTCAGACGGCATCGTCGACATCGCGTCCGAGTTCACCACCTCCAACCCCGTCGGCGCACTGGATGCCGATGGTGCGTTCGACATCGGCGCGGTCATCCGCTTGACCTCGTTCGCGACCACAGGCTTTCAGGTCACGCGCGTCGAGGGCTCGATCGACCCCGTCGGGGACAACGGCTACGACATCGAGGGCACCATCGCGCTGCGCCTGATCGGTCGGGTGGAGCTCGAAGGCCTCGAAGAGTTCATCACCGAGGTCGACGACGTCGACTGCGCCGAATCGATGACCTTCACCGGCAGCCGCTACATCGTGCGCTGAGGCAGTCGCGTCAGGGCACGCGGACGCTTCGAGGCACGACCACGCGCCAGTCGCTGCGAGGCAGCTCGACCCGACTGAGAAACAGCACCGCGGTGCCATCGGCGAGGAAGCTCGGGGAGCCGTCTGGCAACCCGTTCTTGGTCAGCAGCTTCAGATCGCCTCCGTCCGCCCCAACCAGGGCGATCTCGGAGTCTCCCCCCTGGCCCGGATCGTCCAACCCCCGGTCGAGAATCGTGAAGGCCACCGAGGTCCCGTCGGGGGATCCGACCGGCTCGGTGACGGTGCCGGCCCGGGTGAGCGTGGTCGCGGCGAAGGCCTCAGGGTCGAGCCGAATCACAACCTCGGCCGGCGGCTGAGCGCTGTCGGCCGCGGTGTCGTCTTCGTTGGCCGCAACGTCCGCCTCCAGGGTTGGCAAGGCGGGCGGCGAGCGGAACAGGGCCGGCCACGGCGCGTTTGCCCGCACGCGAAGGAGGCGCCGTGGCTCAGAGCCGACGGTCAGCAGCAGGCTGTCCTGCGAGAGGCTGGCCACCTCGAACAGCGACGGGTCCCGGCCCAGCCCGCTCAGCATGACGGACAGCGGCTTCGACTCGGCCTTGGCATCCAGAAGGTAGACCAAGCCGTCGTCGCCGGTGGCGGCCATGTGGGCCGCGTCGAGCCAGACGGCGTCTCGAATGGCGACACCGGTCAGCTCGACCTGCGTCGCTGTGCCCTCAAGGACATGGACGAACTCGAACGTAGCCTCGCCGTCCACCGTTCCCAAGCGCGCCACGAACTCGTGGCCCGGCACGGTGGTGGCGACCTCATGGAGTCCACTGTCGGGCAGCTCGACGAAGGTGTAGCCACACTCCGTGCCGCCGGAGGACAGCCACAGCTGCTGCGGACGTCCCCGTCGCTCGATCACAAGCGCAGCCCCGTCGGGCGAAGCGATGACGTTGATCGGAGCCCCGTCGAGGGCCGCCGAACTGAACATCGGAGAGCAAAACAGCTGGCGTCCCTGGTCGCTGGGCTGCGGGGCGGCAAACATCGCCTGCGGTGCCCACTCGAGGTCGGCCCGGATGCCGTCGTCGCTGACAACGTCGAAGCGCCGCACCAGCGTGACGATGCCGCCTTGCGGGTTGGGGAACGCCTGGCCCCCGTCGTTCTCACCGGCCACGCGCACCGGCGGGCTGCTGCCTCGCTCCTGCCGCAGGACCCGAGCGATCTCGCCCACCGTCTCGCCGGCCAACGCCTCGGCCCGCTCGACGAGCTTCAGGTCGAGGATCGCCTCTTCGAGCTTGGAGCGGAGCTGGATCGAGCCGACCGACGCGGAGTCATTCTCCGGAAGCGCCTCCGCCAGGGCTTGCTGCTCGAACAGGGCCTGGAGCAGGCTGATCTCGACCCGGCGCAGTGCCGTGGAGGGCTCGGGGTTGACCGTCATCCGATGCGGGAAAGCGAAGTCGCCGACCGAGACGGCGGCGAATCGGACGTGGTCCTCAAACGCAGCCAGGCCCTCGATTTCCACCCCTGAGAAGTCGACCTGGGCGGGGTCCTCGAACACCACGTAGCCATAGCCGAAGTGATCGGCGAGCGTGAGCACGACCTGGACGTCCGTGCCCTCGGGGGGCTGCGGAAGTTCGAGGTGTGCCTTGTCCACCCAATGCGCCAGGCTGCCCTCGGCCGCGTCGAACCCGTCGCGACCGAGCACCGCGCTGTATCCCGCGATGTCTCCGGCGCGAACCACAAGCACCTTGTCAGCGCGCTCGGGTGCACCGATGCCTTGAGCTCGGAAGAAAAGGAACCAGGCCGCGGCACTCAATGCGGCCAAGAGCAGCACGCCCAGCGCGAGGATTTTCCCGCTTCCACTGCGCCGCAGCGCTTCGAGATCGGTACGCGAGTCCCCCGTCATGCCCGATACTCTCGCACATCCACGCGGTTGCGCTCGTCCGCCCACGCGCGACGCGGCTGGGGCGGCTTCAGGGCGTCGTCGGGGACAGGGCGGCTCGGACGCCGCCTGCGAGGATCCCCAAGCCCGCACCGTGCGTCGGCAAGCACCCCTGGTCTCGCTGTGCGATCCAGTTGGGGTGGTTCTCCGGGTACAGGTACGCCTCGGGGTGTGGCATCAGCCCAAAGATCCGGCCCGTGGGGTCGCAGAGTCCAGCGATGCCGCCGGGCGATCCGTTTGGGTTGTCCGGCCAGCGCTCGGTGGGGCCCCCCGACGCATCCGCATAACGAACCGGGACCAGCCCCCCCGCCAGGATTTCGGCCTCGAACTCGGGGTCGAGCAAGACCTTGCCTTCGCCGTGCCGACTTGGAAGCTCGAGCAGAGCGTCCGTCGCACCTTGGGTGAACACGCACGGAGACGCGGCGTCGATGGTGAGCCGAACCCACTCGTTGCGATACCCGAGCCGGTCGTTGTGGACGACCGTGGCTTGCGGGGGCGCGAGGGGATCACCCACGCGGCGGGTGAGCCCCGGGACGAGCCCGAGTTTGACGATGGTTTGAAAGCCGTTGCAGATGCCCAGCACCAGGCCGCCGTCATCGACGAAGCGCAGGAGTCGGTCGGCCAAGCGTGCCTTGACGCGGTTCGCGAAGACGCGCCCGGACGCGATGTGGTCCCCGAACGAGAAACCGCCGCCGAAGACGATGATGCGCACGCCCGTGAAGGCGTCGGGGTCGTCGATCACGTCGGAGACGTGACGCAGGCTCACCCGGGCGCCGAGCGTTGCGAAGCCTGCCTTGGTCTCGTCCTCGCAGTTGAGACCGTACCCGGTGAACACCAGGACGCCCACATCGCCGGCGCCCTCGATCGTGCCAAGCGGAGTGGTCCAGACCGGCGCGGGCCGTTCGGGATCGAACGTCGTGGCGTTCATCAGCTCAGCCGCCCGTAGCGCTGTCGGTGTCGCCGCCCGAGCCACCGTCGGTGTCACTCGTGCCGCCGCCCTCTGGACATGCCCCGACCGGCGGATCGGGGAGCAACTCGGGGCTCATCGCGTCTTCTTCGTTGATGCGGATCGCCGCGAACGTGGACCCGGTGAGGTCGATGTTCGCCGGGACCGTGACCATGCCGCCCACGTTGCCGCAGTAGACGTTCTCGTCTTGAATGGCGCCCTGCAGCTGCATCGTGGCGACGATGTCGCTGCCGGTGACCGGGTTCGCGTCGCCGATCAGGTTGATCTCTCCCAAGTCGGCATCGAACGCGCCGGCCTCATCGACGGGGAACGACAGGAGCACAGGCTCCCCGGTGAACTCGCGCGGAGTGTTGGTCGCCAAGATCTCGAGCGACAGGGGCTGCAGCGCGATGTCGAGT
>CAYGTG010000369.1:0-418 GCA_964352485.1 uncultured Nannocystaceae bacterium
CTCCACGACGCCTCGGTCGGGAGGATCCGAATCGGCGTCTCAAGACAGCGGGGTGATGTCGCAGCGGCTCACGCTGAAGCGCGCGACGTGCCGATTCTCGGACATCGCGGTCTGATCTTGCGCCGCAGATGCAAAGAGCACCTGCAGGTCCACGCCACGGCGACGGGTCGCCTTCTCGATTGCGAACGAGATCCGGCCACGCTCCCGCCGCAGAGCGGTGATCATGTGTGAGTAGCGTCCGTCGATCTCGACGCGCACGCCAAAGTCCCGAATGGGGCGATGAGAGCGGGACTCTTCGACGCGGCAGGAGATCACGTAGTCTCGATTGGCCGCGGCTTCGAAGTGAAGGGCCAGATGGTCGCCGCGCAGCGTCGTCTCCGCTGAAGGGGGGAAGTCCGGGTGCAGGGGGTCGTACAGG
>CAYGTG010000369.1:428-7540 GCA_964352485.1 uncultured Nannocystaceae bacterium
GTACAGGCGCGCGAGGTCGCCTGGTTCTCGCGCCAGCGGGATCTCGGGACCGGTCTCCAACACGCGGCGTACCTCGGCCGGCAGATAGGGATGAAACGGTGTCGCAACAGGTGAAACGTCAACCTGGCCCCAAAAGCAAAGCCGCTGCGGAATCTGGGCTGGCACGGATGATGCTGTAGTTTCAGGGCACGATGACCACCAACGACTCCGCACACCTCATGGACGCTCTGCAGCAGCGCGGCGATGGCGAGGTGACTGCCTCGTGGCTGGCGAAAAACCTCGAGACGGTCGAACTGATCGACGTACGCGAGCCGCATGAGCTGACCGGCCCATTGGGATGCATCCCCCAGGCCAAGAATGTTCCGCTGCTGCAGTGGGTCGGCAATCCAGGTCGTCTCGATAGCGATGCTGCCGTGGTGCTGATCTGCCGATCAGGCCGGCGCTCGTCCATGGCGGCCGAAGCACTGCGCGGAGCGGGGCACCGAGCGGTCGCGTCGGTCGAGGGCGGGATGCTGGCATGGAACATCGATGTATTGGGCAAGGAGGGGGTCCACGAGCAAGAGAAGATCGCCAACACGCACAACCTCTCCGAGGCGGTGTTCCGCACCAACGGGCTGCCGGAGGTTTCGGCGGGTTGGGTTCAGAACAACCTGGGTCGCTTTCGGCTGATCGATGTTCGAGGCGCCGCCGAGCTGGAGGAGTTCGGACGCGTGGCGCAAGCTGAGCACATCGAGATGCAGCAGTTCGTCAACGGCGCGATGGACCTCGACCACGAAGCGCCGCTGGTCGTGATGTGTGCATCGGGCGGTCGCAGCGGCCGCGTTGTCTCGGCGCTGGAGACGATGGGGTTCTCCGCCGTCGCATCCCTCGAGGGTGGCTTGTTCGGCTGGCGGAGCCAAGACCTGCCCACGGTTTGACTCGGCCTCGGCCTACGGCAGCCGGTCTTCGACCAGGCCCATGAACATCTTCACCCCGAGCGGGATGATGGCGTCGTCGAAGTCAAAATCGGGATGGTGGCAAACCGGGGTTGTCAGCGCTTCGTTGCCCGTGCCCAGAAAGAAGTAGGCGCCGGGAATCGCCTGCGCCATGTATGCGAAATCTTCGCCGCCGGCCATGGGCAGCTCCGCGTCGGTGACCCTCTGTGGACCAACGATGCGCTCAGCCACCCGGATGACCGAGTCGGCGCAACCAGTGTCATTGACCAGGACCGGGTAGCCGCGGCGGATCTCGAGCTGCGCCTCGACACCCATGGCAGCTGCGGTTCCGTGCACGACCTCTTCGAGGCGTGAGAACACCCGTTCGGTCACGGTTTCGGAGAAGGTCCGAATGGTGCCGCCGAGCCGCGCCTCGTTTGGGATCACGTTGTGGGCGGTGCCGCTGTGAACGGCGCAGACGCTGAGCACGGCGCCGCCATCGGAGGAGACGCCGCGGGAGACGACGGTCTGCAGCGCGTTGATCATGGCTGCGGCCGCAACGATGGGGTCACGGCACAGCTGGGGCTGGCTTCCGTGTCCGCCCACGCCGGTGATGGTGACGTCAAACTCGGCCGTGGCGGCCATCATCGCCCCCGCTCGAACACGAACTTCTCCGTGGGGATATCCGGGCCAGTTGTGAAGCGCGTAGACCTCCTGCACGCCCTCGAGCGCCCCCTCGGCGACCATCACCTTGGCGCCGCCACCGCGCACGCCTTCCTCTGCGGGCTGGAACAGGAGTCGAACGTTTGCGGACAATGAGCTCCGAACCTCGGACAGCATCTTGGCCACGCCCATCAGCACCGCGGTGTGTCCATCGTGTCCGCACTTGTGGGCGCGACCGCTGTGGACCGATTTGTACGGGAGGTCGGTGTCCTCTTGCATCGGCAGGCAGTCGAGGTCGGCTCGCAGGGCGATGCGAGGGGGGCCAAGGTCCGGCCGCACGTCGGCGACGAGTCCGGTCTCGGCGCTGACGCACGGCGCATAGCCGAGCGCCTCGAGGTAGTCCTTGACCTTGGCTTGGGTTCGGGTCTCTTCGAAGCCGAGCTCGGGGTGCTGATGGATGTCGTGACGAGCTTTGGTCAGCTCGGGGACGAGGGTCTGGAGCCGCTCTTCGAGCGCCTTGGCGGAGAACAGCACGTTGGACACAGCGCGACCGTAGCGACGCACCCGGTTCGTCGCAAGGCAAGGGCGCCCTGCGCGATGAAACATCGGGCGCGCTCGCGGAGTTTGTCTGGTCACGCCACCGCGCCGCAACGAGCGCCCGTTGTGCCCTCAACGCCACCGCCTCCGGGATTCGCGTGCATCGGGCGGCGTACCACCCAGTTTTGCTCAGTCCATGTCCTCTGCCCGCCTGCCTTCCGCGATCGACCCCCAGGAGGTCGTGGCAGATCTGCGGGCGGCCCTCGCTGCAGCCGCGGTTGCGGTGAGGCCGCCCCAGGGCCACCTGAGGGTCGTCGATGCCGTCGCAGGGGGTCAGGCCGCACATCCGTACCTCGAGGCGAGGGCGAAGGTGGTTCGCGTGGACCGAGCGGGTGGGGCGCTGGGCTCCTATCACGCGATTCTCGGGGACACGGCGAGCCTGCCGTCGGACGACACCGATGTGTTGCTGTGGGACGGCGAGGACCGATCGGATCCCGCATGGCTGGCGTCACGACTCGCCGCTGGCGGAATCCTCGTCGTGCCCAATACCGTGCTCCCGCGACTCCGGAAATTGGGGCTTCGCTTCGAGCCCGGTGCTGCGCCTGACGTCACGGTCGCCTTCGACCCAAGGCCCGCTGCCGCGTTGCCGGCCGCGCTGACCCACCTCGACCGGACGATGTGTGTCGACCGGGCCCGAGTGCTGGCGGCGATCGAAACTCCGGCATGGCAGGGCCGGGTGCGCTTCGACGTCGGGACAGACTCGGCCCACGCGCAGGGGCTTGCGCTGCTGGAAGCGCTCCGCCTGCAGTTGGTCGACGGAGAGCCCGATGTGCGTGCCCTCCCGTGGCCGAGCGTCACGGCGTCGCCGAGCCCGGGTGCAGGCTGCGACGTGCTCGCGATCATGCCGCATCCGGACGATGAGACGATCTACGCTGGCGGCACGATTTGCGGGCTGTCTCGAGCGGGTCAGCGCGTGCACCTGGTCGTGTGCACCGATGGTGCCGGAGGCCGGGGTGGGCCCGGGCTCGGCTCACGACGCGCGGCCGAGTTGATTGCGGCGTGCGGGGTGCTCGGCATCGCATCGGTTCGATGTTTGGCTTGGGCCGACACCGGAAAGTACCGAGACGTCGAGCGCAACACGCCCGCGACCGCTGGCGATGCGCTGGCAGTCTGGACCCTGGACCGAGCGCTGCTCGACCTCGTCGCGAGCATTCGAGCCCACCGCCCGCACTCGCTGCTCTCACTGGGTCCCGAGGTCGATCCGAACCTCTCTTTGCACGGTCACCATCTCGCCGTCGGGCTGCTGGTCGCCGTTGCGTTCCACCTGGCCGCCGTGCCGGGGCTCCTGCCGGAGCTGGGTCCGGCTTGGTCCGCGGGTGAACACCGGGTGATGGAGTCCCCGTGGGTGGCGGCGGGTTTCGAGACCTCCATCGCGCCGATCGACGCGCAGACCAAGCTGAAAGCGCTGCGGTGTTATCCGAGCCAGGCATACTCGACCCGGCGCTTGCAGAGGCGCTTGGAGGCCGACACGAGCGCCGAGACGACCGAGCGGACGCGTCGGGTCCAGGCTCGGAGGCGTGAACGGTGGGACCTTGTCGCCCCGCTCGCGGCCATGCCCCCGTTCTGCCACGCACCGCCGGAGGGGTGGGCTGCGCGCGCGCGCGCTGTGTCGGCGCAACGTCGGGACCGCCCCGCGCTGGTGGACATGCTCAAGCGCCAGGATGCGAAGCTCCCCTTCGACGCCGCGCGAGCCCGGTCCCTGCAGACGCTGCTGCGCCCCGATGCTGTGGTCGTGGTGACGGGTCAGCAGGTCGGCTGGCTCGGCGGGCCCGCATACACGCTGGTCAAGGCGCTGGCCGCAATGGAGCTTGCGCGTCGGGTCACGGCGCAGGGCGTCCCCACAGTCCCCGTGTTTTGGATGGCCAGTGGGGATCACGACTTGGACGAGGTCGCGACCGCGCCCACGCTCGATGGCGCCGCGGTCCGGCTGAGCCTCGAAGACCGCGGGGGTCCCGTCGGAGGAATTCAGCTCCCACCGGACATCGATGATGCGGTCGAGCAATGGCTTGGTCAGCTGCCCGCTTCGGTTCGAGACGAAGCCCGCGGATTGTGTGCGGCGTACCGGCCCGGTCAGACGCTGGCGGGCGCCTTCGCCGAGACGCTGGCGAAACTCACCGTCGGTACAGGGTTGCTCCTGCTCGACCCCTGCGATCCTTCGATGGCACGATGGGCGCGCCCCGTCTTCGAGCGTGAGCTGCTCGGGGACGAGCCCGCGCGGGGGCGGCTCCTCTCGAGCCCCGAGCCGCACGTGGTTCCGGTCGATCGTGACGTGACCCAGGTCTTCTACGTCGACGATGCCGGCCGGCGACAACGGCTGACGAGAACCGATGCGGGCGCGTCGTGGGGAGACGGGGCGCTCGATCGCCGCGCCCTCGCTGCTGCGCTCGCGCAGTCGCCCGAGCGCTTCTCCCCAGCTGCCCTGCTGCGCCCGGTCGTGCAGGACCACGTGTTGCCTGCGGTTGCGACCGTCGCGGGCCCCACCGAGCGCCGCTACCTCGCGCAGATGCGAGGGCTCTACGCGTGGGCCGAGGTGATGCCCTCGCACGTGGTGCAGCGACCGTCCCTGTTCCCGATCGCCGCGGCCGATATCCGCACGCTCGAAGCCTGCGGAGGCGTGGACGCCCTGCATGCGCACCCGCATCCCGAGGCCGCAATCGGGCTCTCCGGGCTGGGAACGAGCGCGCGGACCTGGCTCGCGGGGTGCGAGGCGTTGTCGGCGGAGGTGTTCACGCAGCGAGAGCGCGTCCGGGCGGGGCTGCGGGCGAACCTCGTACAGCTTCGAGCGGCTTGGGACGAGCTCCGCCGAGGGGGCGGCCCCGCAATGGAAGGGCACCGGACCGGGCTCGCGTGGCCTTCGCACGCATCCGCGCTGGACCAAATCTTCCGCCCATCGATCTCGGCGCGAGACCTGACTCGTGCCGCGCGGCGGTTGTTCCAGCTGCGTCGCTCACTGCTCCGGGATGGGCGGCGATTCGATCCCGAGCGGCTCAGGGCATGGCGACGGGTCCAGCGAAACGCGGAGCGCCGGATGAGTACCCTCGAATTGTGCGCGCGGTGGGGCCCAGGCTCTGTCCAAACCATCTCCTCTGCCTTCGCCACGCTCGACACCCGCGGGGTCGCGTTCTTTGGAGGCGAAGCCTGATGCTGGCTGGTGGCTCCTCGCCTGGCTCCACGCTGCGCGTCGGCGTGGTCGCGCTTGGCGGTTTGGGTGGAAGCGGCCGCGTCGCTCACGATCTGGCGTGCGGCCTGGCGAAACGTGGGCATGTCGCGGTGCTGCTCACGTGCGACGGAGGCCAGTTCGGACCCGAGGTCGCCGCGTGGGTGAAGCAGCAGCCGGTTCGAGCCCCCCGAACGCCGAGGCCGGCCCAGGACGGGTGGGTTTCGGAGCTCGCCGAGGATCTCGAGCGAGCGGTGATCGAGCACCGACTTTCCGTTCTGTCCGTCCACTACGGGGTGGGGCTCGCAGAGGCCGCGGTGCTGGCCCGAAAGCGTCTGTCCAACCGTGGCATTGGGGTGCGGGTCACCGTGACGCTGCATGGGACCGACGTCACCGACCTCCCCAGCGAGCCGAGCCAGGCTCGCCGGCTGTGCGCCGCGCTGGGCCAGGCCGACGAGGTCACGGCCGTCTCTGCGTGGCTGGCCGACGTGGCGACGCAGCGGCTCGAACTTCGCGAGCGACCGCGGGTGATCGAGAACGGCATCGACACGCAGGTGTTCCGTCCCTCGAGCGACACCGGCGCTCGCGAGCAGGCCGCGCTCGTGTACGCATCCAACTTTCGGCCCGTCAAGCGGCCGCTCGACGCCATCCGACTGTTCGCCGCGCTGCGCCGCCGCGGTATCGACAGCCGGATGGAGATGATCGGTGACGGACCTCTGCGCGCGGACGCGGAGGCCTTGACCCAAACCCTGGGCGTCGGCGAGCACATCGACTTCATCGAGCCGCTGTCGCAGGTCGAGCTCGCGGCACGGCTTCGTGTCGCGGACGTCGCGGTGGTGACGAGCGAGTCCGAATCGTTTGGCCTGTTCGCGCTCGAGTCGATGGCGAGCGGGCTCCTGCTGGCCGGATGGCAGTGCCCCGGTCTGCTTGCGACTCTGTCCAGCGATGCGGGGCTGGGTGAAGCCTTGCTCGCGCCGCTGGGTGATGAAACGAGTTTCGTGGCCCGGGTCGAGGCTATGTTGCTGGACCCCGCCCTTCGTCGCGAGCTCTCGGGCCGTTGTCTGCGCTTGGGTCGCACCCGGTTCTCACAGAATCGGAGCGTCTCCGCCTACGAGCGGCTGTTCGAGACCGAACACAAGGGGCGGCAACGATGGGCTCGCGACGCCAGGATCTGATCGTCATCGCGGCGTTGTGGCTCATGGTGCTGGCATCGAGCAGCCAGGTCATGATCATCGCCCCGATCCTGCCGCGGATCGGAGACGCGCTGCAGGTTCCCGAGGCTTTGCAGGGCACGCTCATCACCGGCTACGCGGTCGCGCTGTCGGCGATGGCGATCATCGCCGGGCCGATCTCCGATCGAATCGGCCGCCGACGCATCTTGCTGTACGGCACAGGGGCGATGACGGTGGCGCTCTGCCTGCATCCACTGTCGAACAGCTTCGGGACCCTGCTGGGCGCACGCATCCTGGCGGGAATGTCGGGCGGGATCCTGACGGGTTCCGCGGTGTCTTTTATCGGGGACTACTTCCCGTATGAGCGCCGCGGTTGGGCGTCGGGATGGATCATGAGCGGGTTTGCGGTTGGGCAGATCGCCGGAGTTCCTGCGGGAACGATCCTCGCCGGAGCGTACGGGTATCGGGCCCCGTTTCTGCTGTTCGCGGTGCTGATGGGCCTGGCGTTCCTCGTCACGCTGTTGCGCGTGCCCCAGCCGGACGTCGAGCGTTCGGTGGTTCGCCTGAGCATCGGCGGGGTTCTGCGCGGCTACGTCGATCTGCTGCGAA
>CAYGTG010000370.1:0-7532 GCA_964352485.1 uncultured Nannocystaceae bacterium
CCGAGGTCGTCGAGCCCATCGGTCTCGCGGATGACGACCCCGACAACTACGTGCTTGCGTGCCTCGACCAGGCATCGCTCGCCGTTTCGCTCGAGGTCGATGCCGGGTTCTTTCACGATCCCGGCGACGACCCCAACCCGGCCACAGGGATCGACGTGGTTGAAGGCAGCCCGTAGCGATTTCCCGATTCACCGTCCGCGCATGGCGCAGATGCGGGGGACCATCCTCACCGCTCCGTTCTCGGGAACCATCGCCGAGCGCTACGCCGACGGGGGCACCGTTGTCGCAGCCGGGTCTCGTGTCGTCCGGCTGATCAGCGGCGATCCACCTTGGGTGCGATTCGCGGTTCCACCCGCTGAGATCGGCCGACTGAATGTGGGCGACATCGTGCGCACCGAAGTCGAGACCCTCGACGCCTCACTCGCCGAAACCGCGTAAGGAGCGAGGCCAGCGGCGTCGCCGTCCACGTCGTCTGCATCATCGGCACCGGTCCCGATGTCGACGCGCCTGCACAGCCGGCGGTCGAACGCCTCGTCGACGACCCCCATACCGCCGCTACCAATCCGGGAGGGGACTCTCACCCCCTGGAATCGTCCAGCAAGAATACCGGGCCCGACGCGCTACCGCGCGCCGCCCGCGCCGGATGGTACAGGCGGGCTCTCGTGGGGTCACGAATGGAGCGGCCGCACTTCGGGCCCCCCCGTTTGAACCCACCGAGACCATGGGTGTCGTTTTCTCGTGATCCGAGGGTGTGCGGCCTCTACCGGTTCATGAGGAAGAACGTGAGAGTTTTCTATTCGTGCTTGGCTGCGCTCGCCGCGGTCGGGCTGGCGTTATCGGGGTGCAGCGATGGACCCGCCGAGGAGGACTTTGCGCTCCGCTCTGCTGAACTCGAGTATATCGAGGGACAGGCCGCGGCCGCAATGGTGGCCGAGCTCGAGATGCACTTGGGACCCGAGGCGGTCGCTGGGTTCGGAGAACGCGAGAGCGCTGCGGCGTACTCCAACTACCTGATCGAGCTCGCAGCTCAATGCCCGAGCTGCGAGGAAATTATCATGCGAGCAGGACGTCCGGTCCCAAACATCGATGGGGTGCACTACGGGTTGGGTTTCCTCGACTCCGCTGACACGGGGCTGACGTGCCAAAGCGATCCGGAAACAGCCGGAGAACCTCCGGATCCGACAACCGCCGGGGGGACCGCGCCCGACACGGATCCGCCCGACACGGATCCGCCCGACACGGATCCGCCTGAGAAGGACCCGCCATGCTTCTTCCCATTCGATACGTGCCCTGAGATCTGATCCCCGATCCCCAGGAGCGCCGGATGTGGACCGCGAGTTCCATCCGATGTTCATGTTGTTCGCCGGCTTCGATGCCATGCTCAGCTCGGGCCTCGAGCGCGGGTTGGGCAAGCTGGCGACGACCGTCGCGGGGAGAGCTCGGACCGTCAGCGGCAGCGAAGGTAGACGTCGACGATCTGGCTCGCAGGCACTTCCTCAGAGAAGACGTCCACGCGCTCGCCCCGGCAGTTGCCGGCTGCATCGCAGTCGAAGGGGCTGTCGTGTCTCAGCGGCAGGAACTGCAGGCCGGCTGCCGGCAGTCGAGGAGCTTGAGCTGGCCGCGCGTGATGAAGAGGGAGAGCTGCTTGGGCTCGGGCTCGGGCTCGTCGGAACAAGGCACGACGGCACAGCGCAGGGCGTGGTGGGCCGAGAGCACGCCGTAGTACAGAACGGTGTGGGCCCGGGGCGGCGGGACGAGGGCACACAGCCGGGCGATGAAGCTGGTGATCACGATCGGCCGGCGCGTCTCGTGGGCAAATACGACAGCGCTGTCGTATTTACCCACCGACCGCAGCGGGCAGAACCCTGAGGGGCGGTCACGAGCAAGGGGGAAGCCGGCACGGGCTCGCAAGGCAAGGGGGACGCGGCGCGAAGGAGCCAGCTGGACTAAGCAGCCGCATCGACCCCGTGGTCACCATCGTAGTCGTCGTCGCCACAGCCCGTGCCGTCGCTCAGCTTGTCCTGCAGAATGCCCACGCCACGTCCGTCCGCGAGGGAGGCTGCAGCGTCACGGGCTCGGGGGCGCCCGGGTTCACACTTTCGATAGGCCTGCTCTGGGGCTTGCGTCGTCGGTGGCGGTATCTTCACTGAGTGCAAGAGTCCCTCGAAGAGCGAGTGCGTCGACTGGAACGCAGCAACCGACGCCTCGCGCTTCTCGGCGGGCTGCTCGCGGTCACCGCGGTGGCCTGCGGGAGTGTCAACACGTCGATCTTCGGCCTCGTGCGCACGGAAAAACTCGACATCATCGATCGCTCCGAGACCGCGCGCATCTCGTTGTCCGCAGCCGGAGGCGGACAGATCGTCTTTCACGACGGCGAGGGGCAAGTGCAGCTCGATGCAGCGACGCTTCGTCGCGTGCTCGCCTCGGCTCGGGCGCCCGCCGCAACGCCCTGATTCAGCCCGTTTTTTCTCCAACAAGGCACGGGCCATGCCCTGCGTCGGACGATCGCTGCTCTTGGATCGGGAACAACCGCGATAGGGGCCAGAGCTCAAGAGAGCACCAACGGCTCTGTTGTGAGTCGGTTTTTTGGGTCGGGTCGCGTCCCTAAACAGGATCGGACAGCGGGACCTCGGGACCGACGCGCTCGATCTGACCGTAGCCCAGCCAGACCGTTCCCATCCCATCGATCTCCAGCGAAATCGCCGAGCCTTCGTCGGGCATCGTCGGAACCTCGGTCACGACCGAAACACTCGACCACGCCTCGGTCGGGTTGACGGTTGCCGCGTGCCCAAACGATGCAGCGTCTTGGCCCATCGTGATGGCCAGGCGAGCCGTACCCGCAAACCCTTCGGCCCGCATCGGGATCGTGACTCGAATGCGCTCTGTGGCGAGCTGCGTGGTGGACGTCGTGAACCCGCCCCACGTGCCGCCGGGCGAGGCGTCGAGGCGAAGCGTTCGCACCCCGTTGTACGTGTTGTCTGTATCGATCGACGGCGTCGGAGTCTCGGGGCCGAAGGGTCCCCACGAATCGGGTCGGAACACGTGCAGAATCGTTTCGGTGTTCTCATCGGTCGGCGAGAGGCAGCTGTGGGCGCCAGCGGGCCGACGCCGGTTGGGGTGCGTCGTCGGTACCTCGTCGGAGACGATCTCGAAGGTGGGGTCGTTCACAACAAACAGACCCGGCCCCGTGAGCAGGGAGCCGAAGGCCAGCGTGGTCGCAGTCTCGGGCACGTCGAGGACGACCTCTTCCCGCTCCCAGTCGGTGGACGTTCCGTGGCCGGGGTGATCGTCGCCATTGTCGAGGGCCAGCATGCCCGACGGCCCGCCCGGACCGTCCACACGCAGCCACAGGTTTGCCCGATGCACGACCTCCTCGCGCGCGACCCATGACCACATGCGCACGCGCTGGCCGCGAAACGCCTCGGCCGACAGGGTTGAGACCGTCCCCCCGAAACCCAGCCCATCCGCGTCGTCGCTGGCCGAGATTCCCCGCGCGCTCTCGCCATCGATCGCGGAGTCCTCGGTCAAGAAACTGAAATACACCGACCCATCCCCCACCGTGCCCCACTCGTCGACCGAGCTCTGGGCGACAAGCTCGAGGACTTCTTCGCCGCCGCTGGGGAACTCGTCCTCTGGGCAAACCTGGATCGGGCCGCCGGATGAAGAGCCATCGTCTTCGGGACCACCGCTGGTGTCCCCGGCCGAACCGACCGTCGTCGCAGGAGGTCGGCCACTGCTCGTTGGCGCTTTCATTCCGCCGGTTGAATCCCCGGATCCGTCGGCGTCTTCGGATGTGGTGCTTCCCTCCCCTTGTGCTTCACCCGTGGGCACCGCCGGTCCACACCCGAGCGCCACGGCGGCCAGGAGAAAGAAACCCGGATGGAGGCGATATCGCATGCATCCATCGACACGACTTCGGCAGCGGGGTTTCCGCTCGACGCTGTTGTGAAGCTCACAAGAGCGCGGGTGACCGGAGATCACCCGCGTTCGAGCAGCTCGGAGCCCAGATATATGCGGGCGGCGGCCCCCGTCTGGGGCCCTGGGTCGGAGCCCTCGAGTTCGAGCTGTGCCTCGACAAATACCAAGCGCGAGGCGCTGTCGACTTCGGGGGCGAGCTGGCGGACCGTGGCACGTACGTGCACCTGCAGCCGTGCCAACGCGGCCGCGGGCCCACGAACCTCAAGGTGGGTGCCACGTTCGTCGTGGCGCTCGTTGAGCACGGTCGCAGAGTCGTGGATTCGCGAGACTACGCCCTGAGCTGTCCGCGGTACGAACAGCTCGGCCTCCTCCATCACGCCATCAGCCAGGTCAGCCACGGACGTCCCACGCGATCGACCGTGATCCCGTACGCGTTCGATCCCGGGACCTGGACGACCTCAACTTCGAGCGTCTCAAAACCCACCCGAGCCAAACGCGAGTTTTGCCAACCCGAGAACCAGAAGTTCCCATCGGTATCGACAGCACCCCCGTACAGTCCCCGACTGTCATCGCCAGCAAAGTCGGCTTCATCGATGTGAATCGAGTCCTCGACCGCGCCGGTATCTTCATCCACGCGGTGCACCCAGACGCCATCCGTCCCGCAGTGGCCCGGAATGCCCCAGGCGCTTCCGTCCTGTGGGGACTCAGTTCGAATCGCCGCGGACGGTGGCCAGATCGTTTCGCACCGCTTCGCGGTCCGTCCTCGGGGCGTTGGCCACTTCGTACGCCGCACTGACCCGCTCGAGCAACGCGATCGCGGCTCGGGCGTCCCCGCTCGCATGACGCACCATCGCCCATGCGTGCCGGGTGCGAACCGTCTCGAGATGCTCGGATCCGAGGACTTGCTCGCGTTGGCGGAGGGCCTCGCGAAGGTTGTCCGTCGCTGCCTCAAGCTCGCCGCCGAGCAGCTGAATGCGGCCGAGGTTGGCCTGCGCGGTCAGGGTGCTGGGGTGCGAGGGTCCGAGCGCCGCGACGAGCCCGTCGTAGGCCCGTTCGGCAGCAGCAGCGGCCTCGGCGTTTCGCCCACGCTCGAGCTCCACCCCGGCCAGGTTGAGCCAAAGAGCGGCAGCCTTCCCGCCGGAGGGATCCACGCTTGTATCGATCGACTCGAGCGCTGCATGGTAGCGGGCCGCCGATTCATCCAGCCGTCCGGTGTCTCGCAACGCCGCCCCGAGGTTCGCGAGCGTTGGCATGCGCTCGGGATGCGAGGGGTTGGCCTCGAACTTGGCGCTGGCGGCCTCGAGCCGCTCGATCGCCCGTTCGGGATCTCCGGCGAGAATGCTGCACGCGCCGAGGTACGCCAAGACTTGCGCTTCTTGGGGGTGTCCAGGACCCAGGGCGTCTTGCAGAAGGGCTCGGGAACGCTGCAGTGTGCGCTCCGCGGTCGCGACTTCACGCAGCGAGATCTCGACCTTGCCCAGGGTGCGCAGCGCGAGCGCGAGCGCGAGTGCGTCGGGCTGGTTGGCGCGTTCCAAGACTCTCACCGCTTCGCGCGCGTGGTCGTAGGCTCGCACCGGCTCCCCGCCGGCGTCGAGCAGGCGTGCGAGCGTGGACGAATAGCGGGAGGCCAGCTGTGGGGATGGGGTCGTGCGGGCGAGGGCGGCCTCCGCTCGGCGCGTGTGCTGCAGGGCCTCCTGGGGCGTCTGACCCAGCGAGCGTGCGATGTCGGCGAGGTCCAGTGAGGCTTCGGCCATCTGAGCGTGTAGTCGTTCGGCCTCCGCGAGCAGAGTAGCCTCGCGCGCGTCTTCGGCCGCAGCGCCGCGGTCGCCGAGTGCCAGCCTCGCTCGGCCCCGCTCCAGCAGCGCATCGACGAGCAGGGCCGGCACCGCAATCGCCCTCGCTCGGCTGACGGCTTCGTCCGAGGAGCGGGAAGCCTTCCCAGGCTTGCCGGACCGCCGAAGGGTCCGGCTTCGACGCATCGACGACTCGATCTCGGCCCTCGCGTGCTGCTGCTCGGAGGTGAGCACCGCCTGCCAGCTCTCCAGTGGGGCGAGGCAGCGCTGCGGGGGGGGGAGATCCTGTACCGCCGACATCGCCTCGGCAAGCGTGCTGTCGGCCGGGTGCTCGAGTGCCGCGGTGGTGGCCTCAAATGCGCGCCAGTTCGTGTCGAGGCAGGCCATGCGGGCGTCAAGAGTTCTCGGCTCGATGCCGCCGTCCTGCGCGGCCAGGCAGATTGAAGTCCACGTCTGCAGCCATGTCTCCAGCTGAAGATCGAGTCTCGCGTGCAGGCGAGGCCATGCCTGCGGATCGCGCTCTGCGACCGACCGCATCGCACCGTGCTGGGTGGGCTCGTCCCAAACGCCTGCAACGCGGTTTGCATCGGGCGTGCAAGGATCTGTGCCGCGTCCGACGACGAGCGTCGCCACCAAGAGACCGACACCTCCAAGCGCAGCGAGCCTCGGCGGACTGAGCCAAGAGCCGCGAGGCTTGAGCTGGCGCAACAGATCGCCCATGTTCAAGAAACGCTCCGCCGGATCGATGGAGAGGCCGCGTCGCAGCGCTCGACTGATCCTGGGAGGCACCGACGAGGGCAGGGGGGGCGGCGCAATGGATGCGCCCGTCGACAGGCGCTCCAGATCGTGTCCGGTGAATGGGCGAAAACCCGCGAGCGCTTCATAGCAGGTGACGCAGTACGCCCATTGATCGCTGAGCGGTCCCTGCTCTTGCCCCCGCAGTTGTTCGGGCGACATGTATGGCGGCGTCCCCGAACGTGCCGAGGAGCCGTCGCCGAGCTGTCGCACGGCGGCGGTTCGAGGCTCGACGCTGCTGATGTGCTCGGGGATGAAGCGAGCGAGCCCGAAGTCGGTCACCCTCACAGGCGCGCCCTCGGGGACGAGGACATTGTCCGGCTTGAAGTCCCGATGCATCAGGCCCTCTGCGTGAGCGGCGGCGAGGCCGGCACCGGCTTGGAGCAAGATTCGCAGCACGACGTCGGCCGGCGGAGCGGCGGCGAGGAAGACCCGGAGGTTGGGCGCCGAGACCAGCTCCATCGCGATGAAGACCCGGTCCTCCTCGCGTCCCGCGTCGTAGACGGTCATCACATTTGGGTGCGAGAGCTGAGCCATCGCCCGCGCCTCCCGAAGCAGGAGGTTGGGATCTGCGTTCGACCCTTGGGCGCGCAGTGTCTTGATGGCGACATCGCGGCCCAGTCTCGGATCGTACGCCGCGTAGACGATGCCAACGCCACCCATCCCAATTCGCTCGCGAACCTCGAATCGACCCAGCCGTGGTGGCTTTCGTCCTCGAAACAGGCGCGCCTTTGCCGTGAGGCGGGCCAGCCGCACCTCGAGCGATGCGGCGTCCAGCTGGGGGGGATGTCGGCTGATGGAGGCGGAGACCAAGGGAGGCTTCTCTCGTACTAGTACCGCAGACCTGAAGTCCGTTCCGGGTTTCGAGCGGGCCACGACCGCTTCTGAGCAAGAGAGCGGAACGTCCAGGAGGGACGTGGAGCGGGAAGGATACAGAGGGACGAACGCAGACTCGCCGACAGAGGGTTTCGCAGGGGGGCCCCCCTGGAGAAACCCGCATCGAACTTGAGGCGTGAGGTACTAGTA
>CAYGTG010000371.1:0-3734 GCA_964352485.1 uncultured Nannocystaceae bacterium
AACCTCACCACCGGTGCTGCTTCCGTTCGAACCGCCGCCCCCGCCACCGGTGTCGTCGAGCCCGCCGGTCCCTTCATCTCCGCCTCCCCCGTCCGTATCGCCGGTGGGGTCACCATCGGTATCACCCTCGTCGATGTCGGGGAATTGCTTGAATCCAGCCTGCAGTACCCAGCCCGGATTGCCATCGGCACGATACGCATAGGCACCGACGTCGGGAGGATCATTGAAGGTCCGAGGGCGCGCCACGACCATCGGTAGAACTACCGATTTCGGGCTCACCCGTTGAGTCAAAGCCGGAACCTCGAGACGTTTCCAAGGGCGGGGCGTCGCGTCCGGCATTTCAGCCCGATATCATGAGCTTGTTTCCTACGGCACGCGGCATCATGTTGTGGGCGTGGAGGGGTTTCCCATCGAAGATCGCGCTGGGCTCCCGCCCGAAGCGATGACTGCGTTGCGCAAGGCTGTGGAAGCTCAGAACACGCTTCAAACGGCGGTTCGGTGGGCGCTGGCCGAGGGCTTCCGCCTGCTCGATGTCATCGATCAGGACGAGTTCACGCGCGATGTCGTGTTCGAGATGGAGCCCGAGCAATACCTCGTCTACGACGCGACGTGACTGGGTGCCATCACGGCGGTCGCCGTGTGGAAGTCTCTGCCGACCGCGGACGCGCTCCTCGATGCGCGTCTTGGACGGGGCTGGCGACCGACGCCGACCGCGACAGTCCACGGACCTCGCGTCCTAGGGCACGCCGCCAGCGCACGGTGCTAGCCACTACGCGGGTTGCTCGACGGGCTGTTCCGCTTCCTGGGCGGAGACATCCGTCGTTGCGGGAAACTCGCCGTGCTCGAGACACGACACGAGGTAGGCACGCACGCGCTTGGCGAGCTTGGAGGCGCTCTCGCCTTCGTACGGGGCGGTGTCGAACTGCGGCCCGACAAACACGTCGACCGTCTGGAACGCCCGGAAGAACCAGCCCATGTTCTTGTTGTTGACCTCGTAGAGGCCTCGGACGGCGATCGGGACGACGGGCATGCCTGCGTTGACCGCCATCCGGAACACGCCGGTCCGAAACTGCCCCACGTTCCCGGTCATCGTTCGATGCCCCTCGGGAAAGGTCAGGACCGACATCCCGATCTCCTTGCGGTTCTTGGCTGCCGCGCTGATGTCCTGGATCAGGGTCTCGCGCTTGGTCTTGTCCACCCGGATGCCCTTCGAGAGGGTCATCAACCACCCGTAGATCGGGATCTTGAACTGCCACGCGTTCATCAACCCGGAGAACGCGTGCGGGATGACCTTTGCGGCCAGCATGCCGTCGAGCAGGTTGATGTGGTTTTGACCGAACACGCTGCGGACCTCGGGGTCGAAGTCCGGGTGGTAGTGCACGCGTAGACGGATCGTCGCGATCGGCAAGGTCGCCGCGAAGAACGGCGCGGTCACCCAGCCGTGGACCTTCTGGTATGGGAACCCGACGATGAGCAATGGGAGCGTGATGAACGCGCCGAGGCCCATGACTGTAAAGGCAGCGGTCCAGATGGCGGCGCTGTAGAGCACCTGCCCGAACTTGCCCAGCAGCTTCATCCGCCGGACTGTAGGCGATTGCGCTGTGCCGACCGTGCGCGCCCCACGACGGGCTGTTAAGTGCTCGTCATTACGGATGTTTTCTTATTTTGGCACCAAGTGCAGCGCCAGGTTGGCGCCGCATGGCCACCGTTGCTCCAGGCTGCTAGCTTGTCAGCAGATGGCGGACGACGCAGAGCTACTGGAGCAGTGGCGCGCGGGCGACCGCAAGGCTGGTGAGGCGCTGTTCGACCGCCACTTCGACGCCGTTGCGCGGTTTTTCCGCAACAAGGTCGATCGCGGAATCGACGATCTCATCCAGCGCACCTTCCTTGCGTGCGTGGAGTCCCGAGATCGTTTTCGTGGAGACTCGAGCTTTCGGACCTACGTCTTCGCCGTGGCGCACAACGTCCTAGGCAAGCACTACCGGAGCAAGCGCCGGCACGGCGACAAGATCGACTTTGGCGTCACGTCGGTGCACGACATCGCCCCATCGCCGAGCCTGATCGTCGCCAAGCACCGCGAACAGCAGCTCCTCCTCCAGGCATTGCGGCAGATCCCGATGGATCTTCAGGTGGTGCTCGAGCTGTACTACTGGGAACGGCTCCCCGCCAATCAAGTCGCCGAGGTGGTCGGCGTTCCCGAGGGCACAGCTCGCACCCGGATCCGCCGCGCGAAGCAGCTCCTCGAGCAGGAGATGGCGAAGATCGCCAGCAACCCCAAGGACCTCACCTCCACACTGGTCAACCTCGAGGAATGGGCCGCCGATCTACGCGAGCACATGCTCGACGAGAAGTGACGCTGCGCGCAGTTGCGCTCAGCTGGCGCGCTCGACGACGATCACGCCATCTTCCGTACGGCCTACGAGCGCGATGCCTGCGGGGATCAGCGTCTCGAACACCTGGACGCTGTGGTCTTCGAAGCCGCGTTCTCGCAAGAACCGCCGCTTTCGTTCTCGGTCCTGTTGGGTGCACGCGTCGAACCTGGTCCTCTGCGAGACCCGAACCCGGGCGCCGTCCTTTGGCACGCCGATGTGGTCGACTTGGAGCGGTGCCGTGCCCTGCTCGAGCAGCAGCCACGTCCCCAGGTTGGCATTGGCGTCGGGGTCTTCGCGAACTCCGACCTCATAGGCCACACACGGGAGTCCACTGAGCGGCGCCGTGACGAGTTCTTCTCCCGGCACGGCTGGTGCGGGGTCCGGTACGCAAGATGCCTGGGCGGTGGGCAAGGCGAGTCGCCACCGCATGGGAAGGCTCTGGACACGTTGCGGTAGGCCGACCTCGCGCAGCCGCTTGGCAAACACGATCGTGCCGACCAGCAGGGCCAGCGCGAGGATCATCCACGGGGTGAATGAGCCCCGCTCTAGGAAGCGTCGAAGCACGATGGCCCCGGCCACCAATCCGCCACCGCCAACGAGGAGCACGCCCGCGCCTCGTGCCGCCCATCCTCCCCAACGGAGGAGTGCACCGCGGCGGGAGAGACTGGTGAAAGCGTCGTCTTCTTCAAGAATCTGCAGCGCGAGGTCGTCGCGGAGATCGAGCCACGCTTCGTCTCCGCAGGCGGCACACGCACCGCCAAGGTGGACATCCGGCAGTTGGCGATAGCCAGCTTCGACCGCCGGCTCACGAAGGTAGCCGCAGGACTGGCAGAGCGTGGCACACGGATACGGGACTTGTTCCGGGCTCGTCTTCCCGATCTGTCGAAGGCGCGAGGGCACGCGCGGTCGCAGCGACAGGCCGCGGGAGCCCATGGGCACCTTGAAAGCGTCTCGACTCACATCCACGGAGAACCGGGCCGCGCTTTCCTCCATTTCAGGTGTCGTGCGAAAAGCAAATCCGATCTCCTCGCCAACCGGAGAGCTTGTGACGCCACACAAGCTCGCTGCGTTTCGCTATCGTCCGCCACGTGGAGCTGATCCGGATCTCCAGAAAACTCGCCGACGCTTGCGACACGCTCTCGTTCAGCGAGCCGGTCACCCACGTCTACAACCCGCTCCGTTATGGCCAGGCCTCGGTCGAGCAGTATCTCACCAAGTACGGAAAGAAGACGGGGCGCGTCGTGTTCCTGGGGATGAACCCCGGGCCGTGGGGAATGGCGCAGACGGGTGTGCCCTTCGGCGAGGTCTCGTTCGTGCGCGACTGGATGAAGCTCGATGCCAAGGTGGGGAAGCCGGAGCACG
>CAYGTG010000371.1:3744-7529 GCA_964352485.1 uncultured Nannocystaceae bacterium
GTGCTTGGACTCGACTGCCAGCGCAGCGAAGTCAGCGGGGCCCGCATGTGGGGCTGGGCCAAGGAGCGCTTCGGCCCCGCACGCAGCTTTTTTTCCCGCTTCTTCGTGCTCAACTACTGCCCGCTATCCTTCATGGAAGAAGGCGGGCGCAACGTGACGCCGGACAAGCTGCCCAAGGAAGAGCGTGAACCCTTGTTCGAGATCTGCAACGAAGCCCTCGGGGAGACCATCGATGCCTTGGCTCCAACGATGATCGTCGGTGTAGGCGCCTTCGCCCGCAAGCAAGCCGAGCGGGTCGTCGGCGATCGGGGCATCGAGATCGGTCAGATGCTCCACCCAAGCCCCGCCAGCCCGAAGGCCAATCGAGGCTGGGCGCCCGCGGCAGAAGCCGACCTTCGTGGTCTCGGGATCGAGCTGCCAACATGAGCGTCGATGTCGTCACGGAAATCGAGCTCGACGCATCGGCTCGAGAGGTCTCCACCTATACGGCCGACCCGGACAACGCGCCGAACTGGTACGAGAAGATCGAGTCGATCGAGTGGATCTCCGCGCCGCCACTCGCCCTGGGCTCGAAGATGAGGTTCGTCGCCCACTTCCTCGGCAGACGCCTCGTCTACACGTACGAGGTCGTCGAGTACAAGGCGGGCCGAAAGCTCGTGATGCGAACTTCGCAGGGGCCGTTTCCGATGGAGACGACCTACCTCTGGGAAAAACTTCCGGGGGACCGCACCCGAATGACGCTGCGCAACCGCGGCCAGCCCACGGGGTTCTCGAAGCTGATGGCGCCACTGATGCGTGGAGCCATGCGCAGAGCCAACGAAGCGGACCTGCGCGCGCTGAAGGTTCTCTTCGAGGGCACGCGCTGATCCGCCTCCGGCGGCCGGTCTAGACGGCCTTCATCGCTTCGATGGTGGCGTCGCAGGCTTCTTTGCACCCTTTGCACGTGTCGTGGTGACTGATGTGCGGCGCGCAGGCTTTGGAGCAGTCGGTGCAGCCTTCGATGCAGAGCTTGGCGATCGCCTTGAGGTGCTTCGAGTTGTTGGCGGCGAGAGACTCGCTGGCTTTGCAAATGGCGAGCATGTCGTTGACCGCCTTCGCGCAGTCGCCCATCGACTTGTCACCGGTGCTCAGCAACCGGATGCAGTGCGACAAGCAGGCCTGGCCGGCCGCGATGCAGTCGGCGACCGTGTTCACCAGCGCCATGTCGCCACCTTCGCCTGCTGCTGCGGCGTCGTGGCCTTCGTGGCCTTCGTGGCCTTCGTGGCCTTCGTGGCCTTCGACTTCTTCCATCTCGGTGTCCTTCTTCTTGTCGGCCTTGGCTACGCCCTTTTTGGGCTCGGCCTTCTTGGGTTCTACGGGATCGGCGGCACACGCGACGACCGAAGCCGTAGCCTGAGCCGCCAGCGCGCCCGCACCCGCGAGCAAGAGTTCTCGTCGATGAAATCTCATCGCGGTTCTATCCGAGGTTGGTGAGGCACGCGGACGCGCCGCTGACCGTGACGCCCTTGCCGTCTTCGATGTCGAGTGACTTCACCACGCCGTCTTCCAACGTCATGCTGAAACGCTTGCCGCGAAGCCCGAGGCCAGCGACGGAGATGTCTTGGTCGAGGCCCATGGCCTTGGTGAAGTTGCCGTCCCAATCGGGAAGCATGCTCACCTTGCCGTCAGCACCTTGCTGGTCGCTCCACGCCTTCATCACGAAGGGGTCGTTGACCGAGAGGCACACGATCTCGTCAACGCCCTTGCTCTTGATGTCGGCAGCGTTGTTCACGAAGCCGGGAAGGTGCTCCATGGAGCAGGTGGGCGTGAACGCACCGGGCACCGAGAAGAGCACGACCTTGCGGCCTTTGAAGAACTCGCCGGTGTCTACGTCTTCGAGGCCTTCGGCGCCGAGTCGTTTGAGTTTCACTGCGGGGACGGAGTCGCCAACGTTGATCGTCATCGTTCGTATCCTGGGCGCGCACGCGCCGGCGCCACGCTAACCGCAGCCGGACGCCTCGACAACGCGTGCACCGAAAAAAGCTGCCAGATGCCGTGTTCCCGGGGGGATCCGCGGCAGCCTCCCGCCACGACCCGCAGCAGTGAGCCTGCCGATGGAGTCCCTTGACGTTTCATGATAGGCAGGATCGAGGCGATGACCGATACCGAGGCGCCAACGTCGGGCCCTTCGCAGGGTCCGGCCCCGATCGACAACACCTCGCCTGACGAGATCCCGCAACCGGCGCCCAGGCCGTCGAGGGTCAAGTCTTTGCGTCATTCGATGGCGGACATGCTGGTCGGCACCGTGCTGGCCGATCGCTACCGCCTGCAGAAGCGCATCGGCGAGGGCGCGATGGGCTGGGTGTTCCTCGCCGAGCACCTGGAGATCGGGAAGAAGGTCGCGGTCAAGGTCCTGCGTCCGTCGCTGTGCAAGCTTCCCGAAGCGGTCCAACGCTTTCGCCGGGAAGCTCGATCGGCATCCCAGATCGGCAGCCGCCACATCGTCGATGTCACCGACTTCGGCACGACCCCCAATGGCGCCGCGTTCTACGTCATGGAGTACCTCCACAATGGGGAGGACCTCGCGGCGCTGATCAAGCGCGAAGGCAAGGTGCCCTGGATGCGCGTCGTCAACATGCTCAAGCAGCTCTGTGTCGCGCTGCAGGCCGCCCACGACGACGGGATCATTCACCGCGACGTCAAGCCAGCCAACTTCTATCGGATGGAGTTCGAGGGCAACCCAGACTTCATCAAGGTGCTCGACTTCGGCATCGCGCGGCTGAGTAGCCCCAAAGACAGCATTGTGACCGCGACGGGGGTCATCATGGGCACCCCCGACTTCATGGCGCCCGAGCAGGCGCAAGGCAAACACGTCGATGCGCGGGCCGACATCTATTCGCTCGGCGCCTGTGCCTACTCTCTGCTCACCGGACGCCCGCCCTTCGTTGGCGCCAACGAGTACGACGTCATCTACAAACAGCTCAACGAGGACCCTGATGCCCCGGGGCGGGTCTATCCCTCCGGCGGGATTCCTGCGTGGCTCGACGATGCGGTCCTGCTGGCGATGCGAAAGGACCCCGAGGGGCGCTTTCAGTCGATGAAGGAGTTCCTCGCCGCTCTCGAGGCGGCGGGTAGCCAGCCGCTCGCGACCGGTCGAAACGAAGCCGCTGTGGGCACGGCCCCGGCGAAGCGCGCGAAGCCGCGGCTCCCCGCCAAGCGCCCGCTGCCGATCAACCCGTTGATCCTCGTCGCCGCGGCGGCCGGGTGCACCGTGATCGGCGCGGTCGGCTACTACCTCTTGTTCTACGGCGGTTGAATCGCCCCATCCGAGGGAATCCCCTCTGTCGACGGGCCCCGAAAGCCGGGGGTAACGCACCCTTCTCGGCGGTTTGCTGAATCTGTGAGCCAGCTTGCCCGTCGGACTGAGCATGTACCGCCAGATGACGACGCTCGGGTTCTTCCTGCTTGCCGCCGCCACCTCGGCTGGCTGCAGCTTCCACCTCGGCAGCGCCAACGGTGCGCCCCAGCCTGCGTACTACAGCTACCAGAGCGGCTATTCGGACGCGCCCCGGTACTCGGAGCCTCAGCCTGCTCGAACGAGCCGAGCGCCGGCGAGCAAAGCACCTCGACGTGCAGATCCCCAGCCGACCGCAACGACGCCGTCACGGGCCACGGAGAAGGCCTCGAAGCCCAAGCGTACAAATCCGAAGGCCTCGAAGGCCAGGAGGACAAACCCGAACGCCACCAAGCCATCGCCGACGAACCCGAAGGCCACCAAGCCTTCGCCGACGAACCCGAACCCCCCC
>CAYGTG010000372.1:0-7499 GCA_964352485.1 uncultured Nannocystaceae bacterium
CGGTCGGCGGTGATCATCCGGTTGCCCTGGGTGACCTCGACGCTGCCGGTGGCCTCGCCTTCTACGACGGACGTGATTCGTCCGCGTTCGATGGAGATCGTCGCCGGACCCACGCGCAGCGTGTCGGCTTCACCAAGGACGACGTTGCGCGCGTGAAGGGTCCGGACCGTCACCGTGGCCACGGTATCAGCTGCTGGGCGTCCTAGAGCCGGTCCAGGCCGCCCTCGATACGCATACGGTCCTCGGCGTCATGGGTGTTGAGCAGCAGGGGAAGGGCGAGGAGTGCCGAGAATCGCGTCTTCAACCCCCATGCGTGCGGCGAGCATCCATCGGATCACGGGCGTGCTACACCAGAGCCGATGATGCGGCGCGCTGCAGTCCTGTGCGCATTCCTGGCGATGTTCGGGTGCAACCAGTCGTCGGGTACGCGGGTGCAGATCGGCGAGGCGGCGACCAAGACGCCCGCGCTGACGCGGCCACCTGCGGTCATCTTCGCGGTCCCGGCCAAGCGCGCGCTGGCGGATGCCCAGGCTTGGCTCGTCGACGACGGCGTCACGCCCTTGGGCACCGGCGTCCGAAAACCCGGCCTCGCGATGGTCGTGCACTTCATCGACGACAGCCGGCCCATCCTCTACAACCGGCTGCATCGGCTGACCTATCACGGGCACACGGCGAAGTTCGGTGAGGCCTTCCCCGTCGATGCCGAAGACCTGGTCGAGTACGGGGTCGAGTCTCCGGTCGATTCGGTGTGGGTGTTCGGGCCGCTGGGTCCGTGCAGCGCCACCGTGGGCCAACCGTGGATCGGTCGTCCGTCGTCCGACGTCCGGGTGTTCGAGGTCAGTTACGCGATCGAGGGCTGCGGAACGGAAGGACGCTGGGCACCCGTGGCATCGGGGGCACTCGCAATGCCGGTCGGCGTGACGTGGCTTGAGGCCCAAGCGTCGGCCGATGCCACGCTCGAGATGGGCTCGGTATGGGAGCACCCCCTGGGAGCCTTCGCCGACCCGCCGGAGTCCGGGGCCACCGCGTCGATCGTTGCCCACGCTCGGTGGGTGGATGCTTCACCGCGTCCCGCACAGGCTCTGTTGACCGCCGTCGAGGCCACCGACGACAACCGGTGCGGTCTGGAGTCGCATCGAGCGACCTTGGGATGGTGGCGCGAGGACGGCTTCGACACGTTCGAGGTCGACTGGCTCGACCCTGTGGATCCTCCGCTGTTGGTCGGGGCCCTCGCATGGGGTGGAGAGACCGCCGCGCTCGTGTTCGACGATGGACTCGATGGCTTGCTCGCCGTCGTCCCGGCCGAGTATCCGTTGGTCGACGAGGATGAGGACGACGAGGCTGACGAGGCGCCCGAGTTCGCGGGGCCGTCGACGTGGACGGTGCGGACGCTGATCGCAGGGCGCTGGTCGAACGACGACCGTCAGGCCGCGGCGCTTCGGGTTCAGCCCGGCTGCTGATGGTACTGTGCCAAGATGGCTGCTCGCATCGCTGCCCTCGCGCTCGTCACGTCGGTCTCCTGGGCTGGCTGCGGGTTCTTCATGGAACCCAAGCCGGACCTCGAGAACAAGAAGACCACCGAGGTCGCGAGCTTCTCGGTCGAGTACCCGGGCAACTGGACGACCGAGCTCGAGACCGACGATCTCGACGGGGTGAAGTTCGCTTCACTCACGGTCGAAAGTGCTGGAAACGCCATCGCGGTCATTCAGGTCTTCGAGCCCGGCGTCGAACTGGGTCCCGATGAAGTCTTCGAGATGTATGCGGAGGGGATGGTCGAAGCCTCGAAGGGAGAGTACGGCGGCGTGTTGGACGTCTCGGTCCACAGCAAGCAGGACTTCACCCGCCCGATCCTCGGAACCACCTGGGTCGGGCGAACGGGCACCGTCGATGTGAAGCTCTTGGGGGAGAAGGTGCCCAACCGCCTTCAGACGCTGCAGCACTTTGAACAGCAGCGCACGGTGGTCATCGTCGTGCAGGCCCCCCTCGAGGACTGGAAGACGGCCAACTACGGCTTCGATGCGATCTACGACGGCTTGAAAGAAACCGGAACGTAGCGGCGCGCGAAGAGGCCGTCGCGCAGGGGGCTGAGGACGGCCTCGAATCGAAGGACGTGGGTCGACTTCGCTGGTCGCCTGAAGTCGAAAAACGCCCCGCAGCCTGAGCCACGGGGCGTCTTCAAACGGAAGCGCACAGGAATCGAACCTGCCCGGGACGCTCCTCGCGCCCCATAACGGATTTGAAGTCCGCAGACAGCACCAGCACGTCAAGCGCCTCCGCGGCGGAACCTAGCCGAGGCGATGGGGCGCTGTCCAGTGCAGACGTTCAAATGCAGGGCTGGCAGACGGGGATATCTTCGTTCTCAAGGACGGGCTCGAAGAGGGAGCGGGCCTTCTTCTGGAAGACGAACTTGGACACCAGGCCGTCGGAGCCGAACACGCCGGCGGGCAGTGGCGTGAAGTCGAAGGTCGCCGCCTCCCCGGCGGATTCGGCAACCGTGAACTGGTGGATGCCGCCGACCGGCGCGGGCTCGCCTTCGCCGTCATCCCCACCGGCGGTGCCGCCATCGGTGTCGGTGTCGCCGACTGCGGGATCTTCTTCAGCGTCGGTTTGGCCGACCTTGACGACCGGCACCGTGCCGCCGGGCTCGAACGCCTGCCACGCCATCTGGTCTTCCTCGAACGCGTAGCCGAAACACTGACAGATCCACATCGAGTCGGTGAATCCGCGGCATTCGGAGTTGGTCGGGTCGTCGATGTCGTCGTTGCTGCACATCGCGGTCTGGACGACCGCGGTCTCGGCGTCGAACTTGAGGAAGAAGGTTTTGTCCTTGTTGCTGGCGAGTTCTTCGAGGCCGGAACCGCTCAGGGCGAAGCGGGTCAGCTCGAAGACACCGTCCTCTTCGAAGAGTTTGCCGGGCCCAGGATCGTCCGCGCACGCGGCCATGGTGAGGGCAGCCGCGATGAGGGCGCTGGAGATCAACGAACGAAGAGAAACGGACGACGAGCGGGGGGCGGAGGCAGACATCGTGAAAAAAGGGGCCGATTTCAGGCCGGTGGGGACGGTACCACAGCGCATCTGGCGTCAAAGGCACGCCGGCCCGTTGACAGGTCGCTTGTCGATGCTTAGCTTCCGCGCGCGGTGTCCGCAAAGCGAGATTACTACGATGTCCTAGGTGTCGGCCGAGAAGCTGGTGCCACAGAGATCAAACGCGCGTACCGGAAGTGCGCGATGAAGTTCCACCCGGACCGAAACCCGGGCGACAGCGAGGCCGAGGAGCGCTTCAAAGAAGCCGCCGAAGCATTCGAGGTCCTCAGCGACGGAGAAAAGCGCGAGCTGTACGATCGACATGGTCATGACGGCCCGGCGCGCGCCGGCTTCTCGGGATTCTCGGGCACCGACGATGTGATGTCCCACTTCGAGGATCTCTTCGGAGGTCTGTTCGGGTTCGGCCAGCGGCAGGGCGGGGCACGCCGCGGCCAGGACATGAAGGTCGAGCTCTCGATCGGGCTCAGTGACGCTTTCGAAGGCGGCGAGCACGACGTCACGGTCTCCAAGCCCGAAGCCTGCGACACGTGTGACGGGTCGGGCGCCGAGCCGGGCTCCTCCCCCGAGACTTGCCCCCAGTGCAATGGCCAGGGCCAGGTGGTTCACCGGCAGGGCTTCTTCACCCTGCAAACGACCTGTCCCTCGTGTCGCGGTCAGGGCAAGGTCATCAGCAATCCGTGCGGCGGCTGCAGCGGCACCGGCACGATCGAACGCGAGTCCACGCTCACGATCAACGTGCCCGCCGGCATCGACGACGGCCAGACGCTCCGCATCCAGAACCGAGGCATGCCGGGCGCCGGCGGCGGTCCGCCCGGCAATCTGTACGTGATCGTCCGGGTCAAAGACGACCCGCGCTTCGTTCGCGAGGAGTTCGACATTCACAGCAACGTGATCGTCACGATGTTTCAGGCCGCAATCGGCTGTGATGTCGAGGCCGACACGCTCGAGGGCAAGGTCGATCTCGAGATCGAGCCCGGCACGCAGCCCGGCGCCACGATTCGGCTCAAGGGCAAGGGCATGCCCGTGCTGGGTCGCGGTCGCGGTCGCGGGACCCACATCGTTCACGTCGAGGTTCGCGTTCCCGACGACCTCAGCGAGGAGCACTTGGTCCTGCTGCAAAAGGTCGCCGAAGAGCGTGAAGAGGACGTCTCCAAGGGGTCTTCGGGCTTCTTCGGGTTTGGCAAGAAGCGTCGCAAGCGAGTCTGAGCGATGCACATTGCGGCACGCTCGATTCTCGTCGGTACGCTGGCTGCGTCGGCTTGCTCCATGAACCCCGCGACCGGGCGCGTTCAGGCGTTCCTCATCTCCGAGAGCGAAGAAGTCGAGCTTGGTCGCAAGTCGGACGAAGAGATCACCTCGTCGATGCGCCCGATGACCGAGGCGCCGAAGCTGGTCGCCAAGGTGCAGGAGGTCGGGGCGGCGATTGCCGAGGCGTCGGAGCGACCGCAGCTGCCGTGGACGTTTCGGGTGCTCGATGACCCGGCCGTCAACGCGTTCGCGCTGCCCGGAGGGTTCGTCTACGTCACCCGCGGGTTGCTGACCCATCTCAACTCTGAAGCGGAGTTGGCTGGCGTGCTGGGCCACGAGGTGGGACACGTCACCGCGCGGCATGGTGCGGTGAAGCTGCGAAAGACCAACGTGGCGCGTCGCAGCGTGGGCGTGTTTCGGGTGGTCGATCCCGGGCTGCGCCACATCGGCGGGTTTGCGGCTGGCGTGGCCGGCTTGGCGTTGCTCAAATACAGCCGCGACGACGAGTATCAGGCGGACGACCTGGCGGTTCGCTACGTCACCGCGACCGGCTACGATCCCGGCGGCGTCCCCGAGGTGTTCGCGGTGTTGGCCGGCGTTGCCGAGACCCAGGGACGAGTCCCTGCCTGGCTGTCCACGCACCCTGAGCCGGAGCTGCGGCGCAAGCGGGTCGCCCAGAGGCTTGGAACCTCGGGCTTGGAGGGTCCGCAGCCGGAGTGGCTCGCGCTGCTCGAGGGCGTGGTCTATGGGACCGACGCGCGCGACGGGTTCATGCAGGGGCAGCGCTACATCCAGCCCCGGGCTGGGTTTCGCCTAGACCTGCCGGCGAAGTGGACGCCCGCGGTAGAGCCCTCGGGCATGGTCGCTGTTTCGCCCAACGACGATGCGCTGTTCATCCTCGGGCCCAACGACGAAGACACCGCGAGCGAGGCGCTGACCGCGTTCTTCGAGGAGACCAAGCTGACGCAGGGCGAGGTCTGGGAGGGAAAGATTGGCGGCAGCAACGTCGTGACGGCCGCGTTCTCGATCAAGGCAAATGGCGGCAGTCTCACCGGTCTGGTGGCGTTCGCGGAGCGTGGTCCTCAGGTGGTTGCGATGATCGCCGCCGCTCCGGACGAGGTGTGGGTCGAGCAAGCAGACGCCATCGCGACGACCGTTGCGAGCTTCCGCCCCCTGACGGATCCCGCGCTGCGAAACGTGGAGCCGATGCGGATCAAGCTGCAGACGCTGTCGGCTCCGACCACCCTGGCCGCGCTCGATGCTTCGTCGCCGTCTTCGATACCCGTGGTGGAGTTGGCACGCATCAACCACGTCGCGGCCGACGAGACGTTGGATGCGGGCCGGGTGGTCAAGCGGGTCGAGGGATTCAACCCGACTCCGGCCCCGGATCCCGAGTCCTAGCCGCCCGGGCCGCCTCCGAGTCCGTCGACCCGCGTCGGCGGTACATCAGCCAGTGCACTCCAGGCTCGATCTCGGCGTCGTAGAGGTCGTAGGCCGCCCGGCCTGCCTTGATCTCCTGCAGCAGCAACCAGTCGGCGTAGAAGCCGGCCTTCACCTCACCGAGGTGCTGCCACGCATGGCCCCGGAACTTCGTGGTGACGATCAGCTCCGGTGCCTGTTCGAGCACCCACGCGGTGTTGTGGCGCTCGTGTCCAAGCCACGCCCGGCGCACGAGGTTTGGGGGGAGGCCGTTGCCGCTGCGCGCGACCTCGGCGGTCGTGATGCCGACCAGGTCGAGCGTGCGCAGGCCGCTGGTATAGGCCATCGCGCCGACGGGAATGGTCGCCATGGTCTCGCCGCGATGGTGGGTCCGAAGCCACCGGCCGACGCGGGCCCAACGCTGCACATTGGAGAATCCGTGCGCGGCGGGCAGGTGGTGCCGGATTGCGGCATGCGATCCAGTCGCGAGCGCGAACGCGCCGATGAGTCCAATCCGGACACGGGCGTTGCTGGGCCGAGGCAGGGTCGCCAGCCCAACGAAGGCGAGCGCGGTCGCGGTGGGAACGAGGGGGACCACCAAGCGCGCGTATGCGAAGTGATCGCCACCGGTCCGCAAGAAGGATGCGCACCACAGCACCATGCCGGTCAGGAGATACGCGTGTTCCCGCCGGTGCTTTCGCGCGAACAAGACGCAAGGGGCGAGGAGCAGCAACGGGAACGTGCTTGCGCACTCCCGGAGGTAGCTGAGCCCCAGGCCCGCGTGCTCGGCCGTGCCGCCCGCCTTGGCCCAATAGGTGTTCGGCAACACGTCACCAAAGAGCAGCCAGCGCAGCGCTGTGATGCCACCGAGCGAGGCAAGCACCACGAGCACTGCGCGAGCGGTCCGCATCCACGGCAGCATCGGCAGCAGGAGAACGAACACGCCGCACTCCGGGCGGAGCAGCACGCTCGCAAGCACCCACACGACGGTCCAGACCCGGTCCTTGCGCAGCACGGCGCCGGAGAGCGCGACAATGCTTGCCGCGGCCAACGGGGTCTGCAGCCCGCTGACCGCGTTGAGCAGCAGGTGGTGGTCGGCAGCGAGGACTCCTGCGACGGCGAACGCACCGGCGTTGCGCAGGGCGACGGACGCCGTCCCGGTGTGTGCGAGCCGGACCGCGAGGACCAATGCGGCGCCCAGGCTCAGCGCACCCAGGAGCTGCGAGAAGGCTTCGACGTCGCCGGTGAACTCGGCGCCGAGCCACAGCAGCGCCAGATACAGCGGCGATGTGAACCCCTCCACCGCAGGTCCGCCGCAGTTGAAGACCAGGCCGCAGCCCGCCGCGAGATTGTCTGCGTAGCGAAAGTAGATGTACGCGTCGTCGTAGAGGGAGAACGCGTGCTCGGCGACGAACGCAACGAGTGCCGCGAGCGCGCCCGCGACCGCGACCCAGGGCAACCAGGAGACCCAGCCGGCGGCGCGCTCGTTGGCCATCGAGGCGTGCTACTCGCCGGCCATCGACGGGTAGCGCCACTGGGTGGGAGGCGAGAAGTTCTCTTTGATCGTGCGGCTGCTGATCCAACGCATGAGATTGAGGGCCGAGCCCGCCTTGTCGTTGGTTCCCGAAGCCCGCGAACCGCCGAACGGCTGCTGACCCACGACCGCGCCGGTGGGCTTGTCGTTGATGTAGAAGTTTCCGGCGCTGTATCGCAGGGCGTTCGTCGCCTGGTTGATGACGTGCCGGTCGGTCGCAAAGATGGCCCCGGTCAGCGCGTACTCGCTGGTG
>CAYGTG010000373.1:0-7498 GCA_964352485.1 uncultured Nannocystaceae bacterium
CTTTTCGAAAGGCCCCTATCAGGATCAGAGCTAGGCCTGAATCAAGCAGCGCTTGCTTCAGCCCTAGCCGCAGTACTTCTTGCCGTTCTTGGCCAGGTCGTCGATCTGCGACTGTGCGGCCGAGATCCACTCCTCGGTCGCCGACGGATAGCCTCCGTGGGCGACGAGGTCGAAGCACGTCTGCGCCAGGTCGCACTCGTCGCGCTCCACGTACGCCAGGCCTGAGTAGTACAGCGCGTAGGCGACGAAGTCGTGGTCCGGATGGTCGACGACGACGTCGTACCACTCCATCAACGCCTCGTAGAACGAGCCCTGCTGGTAGTGGCTGTAGCCGATCCAGTACATCACCTCGGGCACTCGGTCATCACCGGGATACCGCTCGAGGTACTTCGAGAGCATGTTGCGGCCGCGCTTGTGTCTTCCGGCGTCGATCGACGCGTAGCCGTCGGCGAACAGCTCGTCTTTGGAGCGCTTGGATTTGCTCTTCGTCTTGGGCTTGCCGCCGACGTTGTCCGCGTTGTCCTCGTTGAAGGTGTAGGCGAACGTCTGGATCGTCTTGTCCTCATAGCTCCCCTCGGGCACGAGCTTGAGGTCCTTCTTCTTGAACTCGGAGAACGTCGTCTTGCCGTTGGCGGACTTCGCCCACACCCGAACGCGGTCGGCCCGAATCTCATTGCCGTCGACCCCGACGAGAGCTTCGGCACCGTCGGGAACCGTGTAGGTCAGCGACGTCCTCTTGGCGCCGTAGGCCGGTGCCCAGCTGCCGCCGCTGCGGTACTGCACCGAGACCTCCAGCGGACCGCCGCTCTTGTTCTTGAGGTTGAGCTTGCGACGCTTGCGAACCTTGGTCGTCACCTTTTGCTCAGGCTCGACGGTGGCCCACACCGCCTGGGAACCGACATTGTTGGCCCCATACTTGATCCACATGTAGCCGTCCTCGCCCCACCAGGTTCCCCAGGAGTTGCGAAGCAGCCAGGCACCGCGGAGGTCGTCCCAACCGACGATGACAACCGCGTGGTTGACCTGCGCGTCGGCGTCGTCGTCGTACACACCACCGGAGTACATTTTGAACGACTCGTTGACGTGAACCGCGACGGCCGAGGGTCCGTACTTGCACAGCGACTGCTTGAGCTTCGCAGTGCTTGGGACTTTGGAGTACTGGTCGACGAAGCCCCAGGCCGCAACCTTGTGCTTGGTGGCTTTGTCCGGGTCGCAGGTCAGCTCCTTGGCTTGGTATGGGACCGCATCCTCGAGCGCCGCGCCTTTCTCCTCGAGGTAGTCAAACACCATGTGCATGTAACCGCCCGTGCACGTGCCCGCGTCCACGACGCTCCCCGAGAAGCCCTTGGCGCGCGCGCAGTCGACGATGTGCTGCTCGGAGAAGTCCAGGCCGATGTTGTTGACGATGCGCTCGGCCGCCTCGAACACCGTCAGCGTCGCGAACGCCCAGCAGCTGCCGCACGCGCCCTGCGAGCGGGGCTCCTCGACGTATTCTTTCCAACTCCATGCGGTCATGGACGGAGAGCAGGTTGCGTCTCCAACCGGCGTGTCGAAGGGGTCATCGACGCGATCGCTGTTCTGCTTGGCACCCTTGGCTCCGTCGGGCTCGACGACCACCTGCGAGCGGACCATGTGCTGCATCATATTGGGCGCCCCGCGGACGCCGAGCACCGCCATCTTGGCCTTGGCCTTCTGGTTCTGCTTGCGCTTGACCTCGCGCTCGTTCTTCAGCGGCTTGAGACCGGTCAGTTCCGCGGTCGAAAGCTCCAGCGCCTTCGTGTAGGCGACGCGGTAGCGCTTCTTCTTCTTCTTGATCAGCGCCCGCTGCAGCGCGAGCCGCTCCTGAATGGCCTTGGGAGCCTTCTTCTCGCGGCTGGCAAGCTTGCGCTGGTTGGTCTTGGACGTAAACGCGCGTGGCGGGATCTTGCGGCTGATCTTCCTGCGCTTGGCGTTCTTGCGCTTCTTGTCCTTGAGCGCTTTGTTTCGCCGCTTCTCGTCCGAGATCTTCTTCGGGGTGACCTTCTTGGCCGCGACGGCTCTCTTGCTGGCCTGTTTCTTGGCTTGGGCCGCCCGCAGCGCCGCTTCCGCGGAGGACGGCTTTTTCTTGCTCGCGGGTGCTTCGTCCAAGGCCTCGGCCAGCATCGAATCGTCGACACAGCTGAGTTCCTCGTCGAGCGCGACGTCCTCCCCTTGGGCGATCGAAGCGGTGGAGACGGTGGAAATTCCAAGCAGAAGAAGGGACTCGAGAATCATCGATGCAAAGCCTGATCGGTCGAGGGAAAGCAACTCGCGCCAAGGCGCTGGGATCGCCACAGGGCGATCACGGGGCACTGTACGGGTTGGACGTCAGGCCGCGGAAGAACATTCGCTGCCCGGGGCTGGCGCAAACCGGCTACCGCGGGGGCACCATCTGCGGTTTGCGCCTCGGTCCACGGTCGAGCACGCCCTCGGCCAGCGGCGGGAGTGCCTTGCTGGGCCGCCGAAGGTGCGGCTGGACCTCCGGTTCCCAGGTGCGCAGGATGTAGGCAAGGTTGCGCAGCGACTTGGGGTGAGGCTCCCACCGCGAGACGGAGGTGACCGCCAACACCCCCAGCAAGAGCCCAAAGCCTAGCCCGGCTAGCGTCTTGGGCGCGAGCTCCACCACGCGGCCGACCGCGAGCAGGCCTCCGACGACAGAGACAACGATGACCGCATGCGCGGTGTCGAGGTTGAAGCCGGAACGGAGCACACCATAGGGCTCGACGCCCTCGTTCCACAGCGGGATCAACACCTCGGGCACCGGGTGATGGACGTTGGTGAGGTCCAGGTGAGGCCACAGATTCGCGGCCAGCGCGTTGATGATGAGCGCATAGACGAGCACTCCGAACACCGCGGCGATCCACAGCGGTCGGTCGCGAATCTGCCCCAGCGCCTCGGCCCACCCCCATGCGAGCATCGGCAGCACGGCCACGAGGTAGCGAGGACCGACGCGCCACCCACCGGTGAAGCTGAGCCCGCTGACAATGACCAGGTAGAGCAACACGGTGGCCAGGGCGACCCGAGCGAAGGAGCGGACCGGGTCATCGGGGTGCGAGCAGGCTTTGATCAATCCATAGATCGCCAGCGGGACCAGCGGGGCCCACCACAACAACCCACCGCCGGGGTCCAGCACGTGGGTACGAAATCCCTCGAAGGTTGGAAGCGAGAGGCCGAGAAAGCCCTGCCCGTGCTTCTCGGCGAAGTCGGGATTGGTGACGTGGTGGTACCCAGTGGACAACACCGCGCCGTAGACGGTCCGGTGGTAGATGCCCAGCCACGCGATCGGGAGCAGCGCCCCCAGCAGCGACCCCAGCGTGTACGGAAGCCTCCCCGGGCGCCGGGCGTTCCACAGCAGGAACAAGCCCAGCGGGATCCCGGCGAAGACGGCCCCGTACTCGACCGTCACCGCCGCGCCGGCGAGCGCTCCGCCCCCGAGCGCGCACAGCCAGCGCCGACGCACCGAGACCTCGGGACCGGCTCGGGCCGCGTCGATGCACAGCACCGTGCCCACGCACAGAAGCGCTGCGGCGAGCTGATGTCCATAGGCCAGGTGCGCGTAGGAGGCCGCCGGCGTCGCCAGGGCATACACGGCCACCGCTGCCACCGCGGGAGCCCTCGAGAACTGCCCCGCCAGGCGCCGCATGAGAAACCATGCGAGCAAAACGCTCGGAAGCCACCCAGAGATCAGCCGCGCCCACCACGTCAGCAGACGCAACGTGAGTTCGTCGCCGTGAACGACCCGCGCAATGCGGTACGCCGCCGCGACCACCATCGTGGTCCCCGGCGGTTTGTTGGGATAGATGCGCCCATCGACGTGCGAGCGCGAGACATCGGGACCGGGTGGAATCCGCCGGCCGCCCGGACCATCGATCGCCCACACGTCGGTATCAACGTGGGCCATCGCCTGCAGGATCCGCGGCAGCTCGTTGGCGTTGCGGGTCTTCTCGAAATAGGGAAACGAGATGCCCAACACCAGAGCGATGAACACCAAGAACCCCAGCGCCTGAGAGCGAGGCGTGTGGGCCCTCAGCCTGCCGCGCCCAGGCAGGTGCTCGGTCAATCGTCAGCCTTGGGAAGGCTCTTTTGCGCGCCGCTCATCTTGGCCTTGAGCGCGGCGAGAGCATCATCGACCTCCGAGTCGCCCTCGAGGTCGGCGAGCTTGGCTTCGATCGCGGCTTCTTCGGCCGTGTTGCCGCCGAGTTCCTGCGAGACCTCATTGAACGCCTCCAGCTCGGCGATCCGGTCTTCGATGGCGCTCAGCTTGTCGAGACCTCCCCCATCGGCGAGTTGCCCGCTCGACACCCCCTTTTTGGCGGCGCGCGCTTGGGCCATCAGGGACCCGCGGCGCAGGTTGAGCGACTTGAGCCGCGTCTTCGCCTCTTTGAGGTTTTGGGTCATCGAGTCGACCAGAACGGCCTGTTCGTTCGCGCCCGAGGTCAGGTCTTTGACCTGCATGTCGTAGTCCGCTTTGCGGCGCAACGCCTCCCGGGCCAACGTCTCGTCTCCGAGCTTGAGGGCTTGCTCGGCCTTCTTCTCCCACTTGGTCGCATCCGCGGTGGCCTCCTGGGCCTTGCGCTGCATGACCTTGCGGTCGACCATGGCCTGCTTGAGGTCCTGTTCGGACGACTGAATCTGCGCAGCCAGATCATCGAGCATGAGGCTGATCTCGGTGCCCGGATCGGACACCGAATCGACAGCATCGTTGAGCGTGCTGGAGATCGAATTGCGAATGCGGCTAAAGATGCCAGGTTTGTTGTCGCTCATCGGGCGCAGGGTCTTTCTCGGGGCGGCGTTCCCGCGGGGAGGATGGTAGCAGCCTCTGGGCCGTACGCGAGGGTTGGCCGCAGGTCCCAGCAACCGTACTCTTCGGCGACCGATTCCCATGAATGCCCAGTTTCCCGGCGTGCGGGGGCACGCGCAGGCCCAAGCCCGGCTCTCTCGCGCAATCGCTCGCGACCAGCTGCACCATGGGCTGATCTTCGTCGGTCCCGCCGGCGTGGGCAAAGCAGCCCTCGCCCGAGGCCTCGCCGCGGCGCTTCATTGTAAGGAAGCCCCGGCGGTCGGCTGCGGTGCGTGCACGGCGTGCCGACGGATCGCCTCTGGCGTCCATGCGGGCGTCGAGTGGGTGGCGCCGGACGAGCCCGGCGGTCGCGTCAAAATCGAGCAGGCTCGCGCCCTCGCCAACCGCCTCGAGATGGCTCCCTTCGAAGGAGATCATCACATCGTCGTGTTCGATCCCGCCGAGGCGATCGGCGAGGGAGGCTTCAACGCGATGCTCAAGACCCTCGAGGAGCCGCGGCCCGGGGTGCACTTCATCATGATCGTGACCGGTCTCGACGTGCTGCTGCCCACGATTCTCTCTCGGTGTCTGACGGTCCGCCTGGGTCGACTCGAGGACGCCGACGTGGCCGCGATCGTCTCAGACCACGTCGCCGGCCAGGTGGACCAAGGCGAAGACCCGCCCACCCCGGCGCGGATCGAGCTCGCCGTCGGGCTGGCGGGCGGGAGCGCCGGGTTGGCGGTTCGGCTCGCCCTCGATCCCACCCTCGATGCGTCGCTTGCCCTGCTGGGCCAGGTCGTCGGCGCAGCACAGGCCGGTCCGCCCGCCATCTTCGGCGGCGACAAGAGCCCCCTGTGGCAGGCCTGGAGCGAGGCCGTTGGACCCGTGAAGACGGGACGACCCGCGCGCGAGCGGGCCACGCTGCGACGGCTGTGTGACCTGTGGCTTCTGCATCTGCGAGAGCGCCTTCGGGGCCGCGATGGTCTGCCTGGCGTCCCCACCGGCCCCACGGGCGCGCAGGCCGTGCTGCGGCAGCTCGATCACGTGCAATCGCTGCTCGAGCGTCTCGGGCGCAACCCCAACGTTCGGTTGTCCCTCGAGCAAACCCTGCTCTCGATGGGCTAGCAACGCTGCCTCCCCACAGTCCATGCAAGCCCCCGAACTCAGCCTCGCTGCGGCGCTTCGAGACGCCGACGCAAAGCGCCCCGAGGCCCGACACAAGGCGCTGCGTTCGATGGCGCCCGCGTTCCTCGTCGCGATCGGCAAGCCGGGTCCGCGCTGGCACGCGACCGCCGACCACCCGGACGCGGACGCCATCGCCACGGCGCTGTTCGACGCACTACGGCAGAGCGAAGACGTTCCGCTCGCAGCCCTGGCCGCCATCGGACTGGGGATGCTCGGAGACCCCGAGGTGTTGGACGCCACCGCGCCGTGGGTCGAGCTCGAGGGCACCGACGACGAGCAGAGCTTTCGCCGCGAGTGCGCGGTCATCACGACCGGCTACGTCGGCGTGGCTGCCGGCGGCAACGATTCTCCCCAAGCCAGGGAGTGCCACCGCCGAATCATTCGGACGCTCGAAGGGTGGTTTTCCAGCCCCTTTCCCGACGTCCGGTTTCAAGTCGCACTGGCGCTGATCGACGTCGATGGTCAATCCTCCGAGGCGGCCATCGCCAAGGCGCTGCGCACCGAGGACCACCCCGAGGTCCGCGAGAGCCTCGTCGACGCCCTCTCGCGGCTCGACACCATCGACGACGCCTCGGTCCGCGCCCTCGAGGACGTGCTCAACGACGAAGAAGAGGGACCCCAGACCCTGGGCTTCGAGGCCGCGATGGTGCTCGCCGGCGCGCGCCGAGCCTGTGCTGCCCCGCGCCTGGTCGCAGCGCTGCCCGTCCGGCATCAGCGCGACCGCGCGCTGGAAGCCCTCGCCGTCCTGGGCCCGGACGCCTCCGGTCCGGCCGCCGATCCCGTCGAAGCGCTCGCACGGGGAATGCTCACCCGCGGCATCACCCGCGTTCGGGCGGCCTACGCACTGGCGCGAATCCTCGGCGGTGAAGACAATGCTGGGCACGCGTTGCTGCGAAGGCTTGGATGGCACCCCAGCGCCGGGGTGCGCGAAGCGGTCCGCGACGCGGAGACGAATCTACAAACCCTGGGCCGTTGACCGGTCGTCTGTCGACGGACTCCGTGCGATGATTCTCGCGTGCGCGCCTCTTCCTGCCGCCTTCTTGGGCTCTTCGGGCTGATGATCGCAACACCGGCCTTGGCCGCCCCCGGATCGCCGGATCCTGCCCCGGAGACTTCGGCGACCGAGACGGCGACCGAGACCGACCCCCCTGCGGATCCTGCTCTGGAACAAGCCAGAGCCCTCCACAACGAAGGGTCGGCGGCGTACGATCTCGCCGACTACGCGACCGCGCTCGAAAAGTTCAGCGCCGCATACGTTGCCCTTCCGGCTGGGGCGCAGACCGCTGGGATTCGCTCCGCCATCGTCTACAACGTGGGCATCACCCAAAAGCGCATGTACGAGCTCGATGGCGACGTGGTGCACCTGAAGACCGCCAAGGTGCTGCTGACCCGGTACTTCGACGACTTCGCGAAGGACGGTGCGCTCGAAGACGCCAAGGGCCGCGAGCTGCTCGGTGAGATCGAAGCCGAGCTGGCCCGACAGGAGGCCGAGGCCGCCGAACCGTTGCCCGCCGA
>CAYGTG010000374.1:0-7486 GCA_964352485.1 uncultured Nannocystaceae bacterium
GAGCGCGTCGATGGGGTCACGCTCGGGGCGTGGCTCGGGCAGGAGGAACGCAGTCGGGAGGCGCTGCTGAAGGTCTTTGTGCAGGCCGGGCGGGGTCTCGAGGCTGCCCACGCGGTTGGAATCGTGCACCGCGACTTCAAGCCGGAGAACGTGATGCTCGGATCGGACGGTCGGGCTCGCGTGGCCGACTTTGGCCTCGCACGTCCGTCGGTGCGCTGGGCGGCAGCAGAGGCGGAGCCGGGAGGCGCGCTGCAGGCCACGATGACGATCGATGGGTTGACCCGCCAAGGCGCGGTGGTGGGCACGCCGGCGTACATGGCCCCCGAGCAGTGGAATGGATCGCTGGCGGACGCACGCTCGGATCAGTTCGCCTTTTGTGTGGCGTTGTACGAAGCGCTGACCGGCACACGGCCCTTCGTGGGTCGGACGCTTCCGGAGCTCGCGATATCGGTGACGCACGGTCGGATGCAGCCGATGCCACGGAGCGTTCCCCGGTGGCTTCGGGAGGCGCTGCAGAGGGGCTTGTCGGTCGAGCCTGCGGGACGTCATGCCTCGATGTCGGCGCTGCTGCGGGTGTTGGAGCGAGACCGCGGACTGGGGCGCCGCAGTGCCGCCGTGCTCGGGGCGATGGCGATTGGAGCCGCGGCGACGGTGGGGGTGCTTCGGTGGATGGCCACGGAATCGGTCGAGCCTCCGTCCAGGGAGCGCGACGGGATTGTCGATGCATTCGTCTCTGCGCCGGACCTCGCCCCGGTCGCATCCGGTCTGAACGTGGCCTGTCAGACGCGGGCAGCAACGGTCGACGGGGCTTGGAATGAACCTCGGCGGGCCGCGTTCATCGGGGCGCTGCGTCGGACGGAGGGGCCGGACGATGCCGAGGCGCGCACGCTGCCCCTGCTGGATCGCTGGGCCCGGGACTATGCCGAGCTCGCGCGGCCGCTGTGCGATCCCGCGGCGGCTCCTGATCTCGCGGATGTCCAGACGAGATGTCTCGTCCAGGCGAGGGCGGAGTTCGACGCCCTCGTGGCGACCGCGACGCAGCAGAACGCGCAGGCACTGACGCGAGCGGCAGCCAGTGCGGCCTATCGGTTGCCCGATGTCGATGCGTGCGGCCGTCAGCCCCGGTTGCTCACGATGCCGCGCTCTCCCCCCACGACGCAGCACGGCCGGGTCAAGCTCGCGGCGGCGGACGTCGCGGGTGCCCGAGCGCTGGGATGGCTGGGCTCGGTGACGAAGGCGACCTCGATGGCGGAGGCCGCCATCGAGCAGGCTCGTGCGATCGGGCATGGTCCGCTGCTCGCAGACGCGCTGCTGGCTCACGGCGAGATCTTGGAGATGCGCTACGAGGTCGACGATGCGATCGAATCTCTGCTCGAAGCGGTGACCCTCGCCGAGGGCTCGGACGACGCCTGGGTGCGGGGAGTGGCCGCGACGCATCTGCTTCGCCTCCACGGTGCATCTCGGATCGACGCGACCCACACCCAGCGGTGGCGACGGGTGACGGGGGCGTTTGTCGAGCGGTTGGGGGACCCCTTCGTGACGGCGGAGGTGGTCCTGGCCGAGGCGGATGTGGTGTCCGGCCTCGGCGAGTTCGAAAGGGCTCGAACGATGCTGGAATCGACGCTCGAGGTGCACGAGAAGCTCTACAGCAAGACGCACCCGAAGGTCGGTGGTGTGCACCTGCGGCTGGCTGAGGTTGGGCTGTCGGAGGGGACCCTCGATGATGCGCGCGCGCATGCCGAGGCGGGCATGGTGGCGCTGGAAGCCACGCTGGGCCGTCACGATCTCCAAACCGTGGGCGCATCGCGCGTGGCATCGCGGGTCGCACTGGCGCAAGGACGCCTCGAGGACGCAGAGGCGCTCGCACGACGCAGCGTCGACGAGCTCGCGCTGTTCTCGACGCCCAGGCACGACCTCGATCGCGGGACCGGGCTGCTGCTCCTCGGCGACACTTTGATCGCCCAAGGAGAGCGCGACGCAGCGCTCGAGGCCTATGAGAAGGCGAAGGTGTTTCACTACGTCGGTCGGTGGCGTGCCTATCCTCTGCTTCGGATCTCGAGCTTGGCGCGAACCGGCGGCGACACCAAGGGCGCGCGAGAACTCGCCCGAGCCGGGCTGGCGATCCTCGAGGCAGAGCTGGGGCCCGATGACATTCGTCGGGCCGAGGGCCTGCGGGTGTTGGCGGACGCGCAGCGCGACCACGGAGACTTGGATGGCGCCCGGCAGACGCTGCGTTCGGTTCTCGGACTGGTCGATGCTCAGGTCGGCTTCGGTCCCTTGAAGTCGCGTTGTCAGCACGACCTCGCGGAGGTGGAGGAGGCCGCCGGCGATCCCCAGGTCGCGCTCGAACTCCGCGATGACGCGCACGTCGCGTTCTCCGGCGCGTACGGACAAGACTCGCCCAAGACCGTCGATGCGATCCTCATCCGGGCCGACCTTGCGTGGGAGCTGGGAAGGCGCGCGTACGCCAAACGTCTGTACGGATCGCTGGATCGGCGCTTGCTCGTGCTGCGCGGTGAGGACGATGAGGCGACGATCAGGGCTCGGGGACGCAGCCGGTAGGGACGGCGCCGTCACGCACTGGTGCCGCCCGAAGCACTTCGCTACTGTCGCGAACGGTGAAGTGCAAGGCGGAGAGACTTCGATGACGTTCTTGGTCTGTGGTGCCAGTGGCAACGTCGGTCAGCACGTCGTGCGGTGCTTGGCACAGCGGGGGGAGGCAGTGGCCGCTGCAACCTACGACCCCTCCAAGATCTCCGGGGCATTCACGGCCGCGGTCGAGGCCCGAGCCCTCGATTTTCGAGATCGGTCGACGTGGCCAGCGGCGCTCTACGACGTCAAACACATGTTTCTGATGCGGCCGCCAGCCATCGCCGACGTCAACGACACGATCAATCCGTTTGTGGACTTCGCGCGCGCGCACGACGTCGATCACGTGGTGTTTTTGTCGGTCGCGGGGGCGGGCGAGAACAGGGTGGTTCCACACCGGAAGATCGAAGACCACCTCCGGGCGGCAGGCGATCATCACACCAACCTCCGGCCCGGTTTTTTCTCCCAGAATCTACAGTCCGCGTATCGCCAGGACATCGTCGAAGACGATCGGATCTACGTTCCAGCCGGCAACAAGTACCCGGTGAACTGGATCGATGCGCGCGACATTGCCGAGGTCGCTGCGCTGGTCTTAAGCGCGCCCGAGGCCCATCGGAGTCGTAGCTATACGCTGACCGGCCCGGGGGCGATCCCGTGGTCCGAAGTCGCCGAGGTGCTTTCGGCCACGCTCGGCCGCCCCATTCGCTACGAGGCTGCATCCGTGCCGGGCTACATGCGGCATCTCTCCAAACGCGGGATGCCGCGGGGTGCGATCATGGTTCAGACGGTGCTGCATTTCCTGCTCCGTTTCGGGCAGGGCGCCACGGAAGATCCTACCCTCGAGCAGCTGTTGGGGCGGCCGGGGCGAAGTCTGCGGGAGTACGTCGAGTCCTTCGCGGGACAGTGGGCGAAGCCGGGTGTAGCGCAGCAGCCTCCGACCTCTCAGTGAACTCGGTTTCGCTCGGCTCCTCAGCCAGTCGGAAAAACAATCCGGCACCGGGCGACACCCGCGGGGAGTGTTCGTCCTTGAGAGCATGAAGACCGCACTCAAGGTCATGGCCGGCATTTTTGCGACGCTGGTCGCTGCGATCGCCATCTTCTACTTCGGCTGGCTCAGCCCACCGTCGGCGGAGGCGGTCTGCGAGAACGTGGTGAAGGTGAGCCGGGCGGAGCTGGAGTCGAAGGGCGCAACGGCCAGCGACGAGACGCTCGGCAAGCTCGAGACGGGGTGCATGTCGGCCGCCACGACGGAGCCAGAGTTTGGCAAGGGCCCGTGGGTCAAGCGGCTCAAGTGCATGCGCGACGCGGAGAACTACGCGGTGCTGCAAGAGTGCGACGAGATCCGCAGCCTCTGACCGTCCGCTTCAAGCGCGGTTTTGGGCCCTGCCAAGCGACGCGCGTGAGCATGTCGGCCCGAATCCGTTCAATTGAGCCCAGCGCGCAGCGCCCACGCCCACAAGGGATCGCGTAGGATCGCCACGCCGACATGCGCACCGACGCCTTCTCTTCGCGCCTTCCCGTCCTCTTCGCGGGCCTTCTGCTTCTCACCGCGGGTTGCGAGTCCAAGGTCTCCGTGGACTCGACCCCGCCCACCGATGCGACTCCAGCCGAGCCCGCGGCGGTCGAACCCGAGACCGTCACGGCAAAGACGCTGCTCGAGTCGACGGTGCTCGTCGCGACCCCGTGGGGCCACGGAACCGGGGTGATCGTCGATGAGCGAGGCTGGGTGCTGACCAACTACCACGTCATCGCCAGCGGCAAGAATGAGGACTTTGGCTATGAAGCCACGGTCACGACCGCCAAGATGCAGGACGACGGCAGCATGGTTGTTGACGAGAAGCTCGACGCTGTCGTGCTCGAGGCCGACCGCGACCGCGACCTCGCGCTGCTGGCGATCAAGGATCCCAAGCGTACGTTCGCCGCGTTGAAGCGGGCGCAGAAGGGTCCCATTCCCGGCAGCGGTGTCTCGGCGATCGGCAACGCCGGCGTTGGGTTCGGGTGGGCGATCAAGAAGTGCTCCGTCAACGCGGTGGGCACGTTCGAGAACTTTGCCACTGCGATCTTCGCCAAGCAGCGGGAGGACGGTCGGTCGGACGAGGAACTCGACAAGGCAAAAGAGGAGATCGAAGAGGCCAGTCGGAAAAATGGCAAGCAAGTGCAGACCGACTGCAACGTGCTGCCCGGGGACAGCGGCGGCCCGCTCGTCGATGCACAGACGGGACAGCTCGTCGGGCTCAACGTCGCGATCCGGCCGGCAACGGCGGGATTTGCCACGCTGGGGTCGGTCGCGTTCCACGTCCATGTGGACGAGATCAACGACTTCCTGGCCGAGGTACCCGAGTCTCCGCAAGCGAGCCTGCCCGACCCCTGGGAGGTCGCGGGCAAGTCCGGTCGGTTTCAGGACTTCGACGAGGACGGAGAGATCGATACCCTTCGGTTCGAGGGGCTGTGCGAGGGCGGAATGTATTGCTTCTCGGTGCTGGCCGATCTGGACCAGAGCTCGTTCAAGAAGCGCAAGAAGGTGCCTGACGTCGCGGCGATTGCACAGTCGCGCAAGTTCGACGCGGAGCTGGCAGCGGTGCGGATCGGTCGCCCACCGCGGGACGTGAAAGCCGGGCTTCCGGTCTCGGACCTCCTGGTGTTTGCAAACACCGACAGCAAGGGACCCTACGACCGGCTCGTTGTGGTCGACGGCGAGACCCGCAAGACTCGCCTGTACACGATCAGCGGCACCCCAGGGGCGTGGCGGCTCGAGCGCGATGAGACGGTGGAAGACTTTGATCTGGCCAAGCTCAGCGGTCTGTACGAGGGCAAGCGACTGCAGTCGCGCGTCGGCAAGTTCATCGCGGCGATGAGCGGAGATGGATCCTCGGACATCAAGAATCCCGACAAGACCAGGGCGCTCGAGGCTTCGTTCCGAGACGCGACGGGCGATGGGAAGCTCGACACGTTGACGGCCAGAACTCGCATGGATTCCCGGGTGATCATCGACCTCGACCAGAATCAGTTCGGCAAGGTCGCGAAGCGCGTGGCAAAGAAAGCCGAACAGGCGGCCGCGAAAGGAAACGCGAAGCGCGACGCGGAGCAGATCGCCGACGCCAAGCTGCTGAAGAAGCTCCGCAACGGGAGGATTCACGGTGAGTTCCTCGCGGTGCTGGGATCGCCGGTCAAGGTCTTCTACGACACCGACCATGACGGGGCGTACGACCTGCTGCTCGAAGGTGACTCTCTCGATCGCGGTGTGGCCCTGGGCGCGAGTCGTCTGGACAGCTCGGGCCGACGGACTCCCGCGCCGGAGCATCTGGGCCGCCGATTGCTGCGGCCAGGATTGATCGCAGAACCCGAGTACGCGCAGCGACTCGAGACCGTGTTCAGCAAGACGTTCCCGGACCAGCCGCGGGCCGAGGTGGAGGACGGGCACAGCTCGTTCCCGGAGTTCGACCCCTCCGGCGTTGTGTCCGTGAACCGAATCCCCGAACTGGGGGACCGCGCGCTGGCCGTGTTGGACCGAACTTCGATGAGCTTGGTGGTCGACCTCGACGGCAAGTCCAAGAAGAAGGCCAAGTCCAGGAAGGACTGGGAGCTGACCGAGTTCGTGCGTGCGGGCGGGTTCGAGTCGGAGTTCGTGTTTCGGACCGACGGGCGCCTGGCGTGGGCCTACTACGACACCGACAACGACGGAGAGCTCGACCGCGTGTTTGTGTCCCTTCCCGGCGATCCTCGGCACGTCGGAGCTGCGTTCTCGTTTGACAACAAGGGGGTCGTGACGGTCGACTCGACGATGGCGGGCAAGGATATGTTCCAGGCCGACCTGTTCAAGAGCAAGGCGCAGCGCAAGGCGTTTGCCGACGTGAAAAAGAAGACGGTCGACAGCGGGCGCTTTTAGAACCGATCGGCTGGCATTCTCGGCTCGCCGTGCAAGAACCCGGGGGTGACGGCTTTTTCTGAGGCGCTGCGGGAGGCGAACGCGGGGCTGCCTGCGAAAGACCGGCGATGGGTCTACGTGCCCTACGACCAACTCACGGACGCGGTGGGTCCGCTGTCGGACACTCCGGCGGACGCGCTGGGCATCGTGATGGTCGAGAGTCCGCGCAAGGCTGGGCAGCGTCCGTACCACAAGCAGAAGCTGGCGCTGGTGTTGGCCAACGGGCGGCAATTCGCTTTGGAGCAGGCCAGGCGCGGGGTTGCCGTCGAGCACGTCGTGGCGTCGGGGTCGTATGCCGAGACGCTCCGCGACGTGGCCGCGCGGCGAGGGAGGCTGTGCATGATGGAGGCGGCGGAACGGGAGCTTCGCGTCGACCTGGAACCGTTGGTGCAAGAGGGCGCGCTGGAGGTCGTCCCGCATGCGGGGTGGCTCACCGACGAAACGGACTTCGACCCCAAGAGCAAGGGTCCCCCGTGGCGGATGGACGCCTTTTATCGCCGCGTCCGAAAGCGGACCGGGCTGTTGCTGACCGAGGACGGCAAACCTGCGGGAGGGAAGTGGAGTCACGATGCCGACAACCGAAGGCCCTGGGCGGGCGACCCGCCGGCACCGACGCCGCCCACCTTCTCGCCCGACGTGATCACGGCCGAGGTCGGCGCGCTGATCGAGCGGGAGTTCGCCCATCACCCAGGAACGCTCGACCTGACGACACTGCCGGCCACGGCCGAAGACACGCTGACGCAGTGGTCGTGGGCGCTGCAGCACTGCATGGCGGACTTCGGACCGTACGAAGACGCGATGAGCACGGCGAGTCGAACGATCTTCCATACCCGCACCTCGTCCTTGATCAACCTGCACCGGCTCCTGCCGCAGACCGTCGTCGAGGACGTCGCCAGCGCTGAACTGCCGCTTTCGAGCCAAGAGGGGTTCATCCGCCAGGTCCTGGGGTGGCGGGAGTTCGTGCGGCACGTG
>CAYGTG010000375.1:0-7477 GCA_964352485.1 uncultured Nannocystaceae bacterium
AGTCAGCGTCCAGTGACGCACCTTGCGAGTCGTTTCAAACTGATCGCCGCTCTAGCAGCGTGTCATCAATGAGCAAGGCCGGCGCTGCATCGCAGTCGCCGGCCTTTGTGTTGGTTTCGAGGTTGACCCCTCGAAGAGCTCACTCGAACAGGTGCTCGAGCAGAAGTGCCTGCACGTCGGTGGCGCGCACGACCTCGTCTTGGAGAAGCCGAGCCTCGCTGGTGAGGAACACGGGACCAGCCTCAGGCCGGTCGGTGGGTCGGCCGTGAGAGCCCCGCACGAGGGAAGTGTCGAACCCGATCACGTCGAGCGGCGCTCGCTGATTGAGCACCTTGGAGCGAAACAACCTGGAGGCGACGTAGAGCGTCGGCATCGGGAGCTTGGGGTCCACGAACAGCTCGACAGGATCGTAGCCCGGCTTGTTGTGGATATCGACATTGCGGGCGTAGTCCGGCGCGCGCGAGTCGTCGAGCCAGTAGTAGTAACTGAACCATCGATCGGCCCTGGAGATCGCGACCAGTTCGCCAGAGCGTTCGTGGTCCAGGCCGACCGAGCGTTTGCCCTCGTCATCGAGAACGGTTTCGATACCTTCGACGCTTTCGAGCAGCGCCTTGACCTCGGCCACTCGCCCCGGGTTCTGCACATAGACGTGCGCGATCTGGTGGTCGGCGACCGCAAACGCTTCGGATGCTCCGGCGTCGAAGTGCTCCTCGTTGCACTCCTCTCGGAACGCGATGAGCCCGGCTTCCCGAAGCACCCGGTTGATGTGCACGGCTCCGCGGACGGGCGTGATGCCGTACTCGGACAGCACGACCACCCGCACGTCATCACGCTCGGCCTCGTCGATCAGAGTGCCGCACACAGCATCGACCGCGCGGACGTCGTGGGCTATCTGCGGGTCACTGGGCCCGAGCCGCTGCAGGTTGTAGTCGAGGTGCGGAAGGTAGACCAGGTTGAGCGTGGGCTGTCGACTGCGATGCACGTGCAGCGCGGCCTGGGCGATCCATTCGGAGGACGCAATCCCCGCGCGAGGTCCCCAGAACTCAAAGAGTGGGAACTGCCCATACGTCGCCTGGAGTTCGTTGCGAAGCGTTCCTGGCGCGGCGTGGATGTCGGGCAGCTTCCGACCATCCGCCCGGTATATCGGCCTCGGCGTGACCGCATAGTCGACGTCCGCGTACATGTTGTACCACCAGAACATCTTGGCGACGGTGAAGCGGCCGTCTCGACGACGGGCGCGATCCCAGAGTTTCTCCCCTTGGACGAGCCGGTTGCTCTGACGCCAAAGCCACACCTGGGCCAGATCGCGAAAGTACCAGCCGTTGGCAACGCAGCCGTGCCCGCGAGGAAGCTCGCCGGTGACGAACGTGCTCTGCACGCTGCACGTCAGCGCGGGCGTGACCGTATCGAGGGAGGCCTGGGCTCCACGCTCGATGAGCCGGTTGAGGTTTGGGGTGTTGGGCCCGAGCAGGTCGGTTGTCAGTCCGACGACATTGAGAACGAGCGTGCGGTGCATCGTCACTCGTCCACCCGCGGACTTTGACCGCGCAGGACGGAGTTGCCGAACCACAGCTGCGTCTGATCGACACGAACATTGGTCGCGACCGCCTCGAGGTCGAGGCGACCACTCTGGGCGAAGAACGCGACGGGATTGTTCCAGCAGATCTCGGTGATGACTTCATCGGAGATCCCGGCCTCGCGCATCGCATGAGCCGTCTTGGGCACCTTCAGCGCATCGCTGACCCCCCAGTCGGCCGCGCTGTTGATGATGACGCGCTCCCCTCCGAAATTCTGAACAATGCTCACCATCCGCTGCTCGTCCATCTTGGTGTTGGGGTAGATCGAGTGCCCCGCCCACATCCCAGTGTCGAGTACGGAGGCGATGGTCTCCTCGTTGTTGTGGTCGACGAGCACCAGCGAAGGATCCACGCCAACATCCCTGACCACATCGAGGGTCCGGCGAGTCCCAGCGGCCTTGTCGCGATGCGGGGTGTGGATGAGGATCGGGAGGCCATGCTCCTTGCCGAGCTCGAGCTGGCGGATGAAGTACTTCTCCTCGGCGGGGGTCTGGTCGTCGAAGCCGATCTCCCCCACCGCCACGACGCCGTCCTTCTCTAGGTACAGGTCGACCAACTCGATCACGGCCTCGGCGAGCTCGGGGTTGTTGGCCTCCTTGGGGTTGAGCCCCATGGTGCAGAAGTGGCGGATCCCAAACTGGCTGGCCCGGAATCGCTCCCAGCCGATCAGTGAGAGAAAGTAGTCCTCGAACGTGCCCGCGTGGGTCCGCGGCTGACCGAGCCAGAACGCAGGCTCAACGATCGCGGCGATGCCGGCGTCGGCCATGGCCTGGTAGTCGTCCGTCGTCCGGGAGGTCATGTGGATGTGGGGGTCGAAGAGTTTCATCGGGACTCCAAGAGTTGGTGCAGCCGTCGAATGTCGGCGGGCACAGAACGGGCAGCGGCGGTCCGTTCCGCAGCAAAATCATCCGCCATGCGGAGCAATTCCTCGCTGACCCGGCCGGACAGCCCATCGATTTGTTCGACCGGCACGCCCATGAACACGGCCTTGAGGACGAGCTGGTTGAAGTTGTCGTCGGGGAAATGCGCGGCAGGAAACGGGTTGCCACAGGCGATGGTCCGAAACACCACCTCGGAGTTGGTTCGGCACGCCTCGATGGCATGCGGCACGAGGCGCTCCGGATCCGGCAGCAGCGGCAGCATGCGCAGCAGCGATTCTTGTTCGCCCTGCTCGCCTCGGCGCAACCACTGGCCGTAGGTGTTCACCGCCAACTCCCGGTCAGCGAGTTCGAACACCCGCAAGACCAATGCAACGCGGGCCGCGTCTCGGGCCGTCCACCCTTCGCCCTCAAGACAGCCAGCGGGCAGCGCAGCGATCCCCACCTTTCGGGTGCATCGCGCGAGCAAGACCCGAACCCCGGACAGGGCGTCCGGATCGATCTTGTCGAGCGCTGCGGTGAGCCAGTCCTGCGCGCCAGGCACACCGTGCAGGGCGACGAGCTCGCGCGAACGCTGCAACCCCAACTCAAGCATGGGCCGCAGCGTAGCACCCGGTGGCTAGGCCGGCGGGGTGTCGCCCTCGGGCCCAGGCGCGGGGTCTTCAGCCGGCGCGAGGTCAGCGTCACCGGCGGCGGGTGTCGCTTCAGCCGCGCCGTCGACAGCCTCCGCGTCGACAGGCGCGTCCGCCGGATCAGCTTCGCCCATCGGGCCTTCGCTGGGCTCGGCTTCAGCGTCGTCCGCCGCTTCGTCCTCTTCTTCGTCGTCTTCTTCGTCTTCTTCGTCCTCTTCGTCCTCTTCGTCCTCCTCTTCTTCGCCGGCTTCTTCGGCGTCCTCGACCGTCACGGCCGGCGTATCGGCCCTGGGCTCCTCGAGGAACCCGTACTGGACGAAGAATCCGACCGAGACCACCAAGGCGATCGCGGCAGCTATCACCGTGATGATGATGCGGATCGTGAACGCGGTCTGAAGCTGTTGGAGCGCGCCGAGCATGTTCGGCACATCGTCATCCTCGGTGGTGACGACCGCGTCGAGCAGGTTCGCGCCCTTCCAGAAGGTCACGCCGATGGCGAGGTCGACCAAGATGCCCAGGATGTTGAGGTTGACGACCTGTACACAGGTCGAGAAGAAGAACATCACCGAAAGCGCCTTCGCCCAGGTGGCGGTGCGTGAGATCGTGGAGTTCTCGGTCTTGCTGAACTCGTACGCGGGCGGCGCTGTGGGAGGCGGTGCAACGACGGTTTGATGGGTCATGACTACGGTGTCCTTTCGTGCAACGCGGCTCAGCCGGCGGCGGGTTGTTCCGAGGGTGCGGCCGTGGACTCTTCGTCGGCGTCTTCGCCTTCTTCGGCGTCTTCGCCTTCTTCGCCTTCTTCGCCTTCTTCGCCTTCTTCAGAGTCCCCCTCTTCTTCGGGGTCGGCTTCGGCGTCCTCGTCGGTCTCACCGTCGTCGTCCTCCTCGTCCTCATCTTCGGCCTCTTCCTCTTCGTCTGCGACCTCCTCGGTTTCCCCTTCGTCCTCTTCCTCGGCGGCTTCGGCGATGCGCTCGTTTTCGGCTTCGGCTCGCGCGGCGTCGGCGGCCTTTTGGGCGTCGACGTTGGCGACTGCCATCTGAACGGCAGCACCAGTCGTGATCACAATCGCGAGCAATCCGATGGCGAACTCGACCAGGAATGCAGTGCCGAGCTTCTCGAGCGACTGCAAGAGGTGCTCGATGTCATTGCGCTGCGTGACGACGACGGCCTGCAGCGACTTTCCGGCCTGGACGTAGAGCATCGAGGTCACCAGGTGGGTGAGCACGATGGGCAGCAGCGAGGCGACGAATGTCGTCACGTAGCTCGGGTCGAGCCCATGCAAAATCAGCTGGTCCTTGGAGACGAGCGAAACGATGAGTCCCACGAGCGCGAGGGCGCCGGAGATCAGCGAGATCAGGCCCCACAGGCGGGCACGCGCGCCCGTCAGCGAAATTTGCTCGTTCTCCGCATCGGAGAATTCATAGTGCCCCGTGGAGAGGGGTCCACCCGGAGTGTACGGCGGTTGGTTTTGCATCGCGGCTTTGAGGGGTCGGCGGCAGCTGTAGCGGTCGCAAAGCGCGGCGGCTATTCGGCCTCGGTTGCATGTTCGGCAATCCACGCGTCGACATCGTTGAGATGCCTGCGCATGGGATGCTCGTCGGGAAGCGCTTCGAATCCCGCCCGCGCGTTGCGGGCGAGTCGGAGCGCGCGGCCGGGATCCTTCGCCACGCTGGCCCGGGCCATGGCGAAGCGCAGTCGCGGCAACTCGGTCGGAACCCCTGGCCGGGAGGTGCGAATCGAGAGCGCACGCTCTAGCGATCCCAGAGCAGCCTCGTTCTGGCCAAGGTCGAGCTGCACGGAGCCCAGATCGGTCAGCAGCGAGGCGAGGTCGTCGTGGTCTTCGCTGAGCGTCTCCTCACCGATCGCGAGCGCGCGCTCGAGCAGCACGAGAGCCTCGGCCGCGCGGCCCTGCGCATGCACGCTCGCGCCGACCATGGTCAGCGCCCGCGCAACATCGGGGTGGTGGGCGTTGGTGGCCTCAAACGTGGCCAGCGACCGCCGGGCCCGGCTCTCGGCCTCCTCCGCGCGCCCATCGTAGAGCTCGGCCTGGGCGAGGCTGAGGTTGGCCTGGCCGATGTACACCTCGTTGCGAGCGCCCGAGGCCTCCCACACCTGCAGCGATTCGGTCAGCAGCGCCTTCGATTCACGGGTACGGCCTTCCCGCAGCAGCAGCGCGCCAACGTTGGCCTTCATGGGGGCCACCGAGGGGTGGCTCGGCCCGTGCGTTCGCTCCTGCAGCTCGATGGCGCGCTCGAGGTTCCGCTGGGCGGCGTGCACATCTTGGCGGAGAAGGTTCACGGCAGCGAGGTTGTTGTAGATTCGGCCCATCGTAGGGTGCTCAGGGCCCGAGGCCGCGCGCTGACGCTCCAGCGCGAGCTGGAACTGATCCTGCGCGTCTTCCAGACGGCCCTGCTGCACGAAGGTTGCACCCGTGACGATGGCGAGTTGAACCTGGAGCTCCACCGGCGCGCCCGCGCGCGCCACAGCGGCCCGTGCGGCATCGATCAGCTCCAGAGCAGGTTCGACGCGCGCCTGGCCATGGCCCACGACGGCGACCAGCGCGATCCAGGCCCGTGCAGCCGTGAGGTCGTCCCTGCCGGCCGATGCGGTCTGAATCGCCTCGCGCAGAAGAGGCTCGGACCGATCGGTGTTTCCGGTCGCCAGGGCGAGCTTCCCTTCCCGAAGCAGGGACTCCGCGAGCACGGGGGCGTGCCCAACAACCCGCGCCCGTTGCACAGCGACCTTGGCCAGCGCCAGTCCTCGCGCGTACCGCCCTGCGTCTTCATGGACTTTGACTCGCGCTAGAGAAGCACGAAGATCCCGGATCCGTTCCCGGACCTCGGGGTCGTCGGGGACCGGCACCGGTGCCTTCAAGAGATCGGTGTCTGCGCAGACCCGAACCGGGACAAGCTTCGTGGTCGCGGCCACCCCGGTCCGGATGAGCTCAGGATCGGCGTCGGAGAGGAGCTCCGTGAGGGCATCGAACTCGTCGAGCCGGCGGCCCAAGCACTCCATTCGAAGGTCGAGCATCCCGTCCGACTGCTCGTGGCGAACGCGCGTGGCCTCGCAGGCCTCGGTGTGCATCTCGATCCAACTCCCTTGGTAGGCGTCAAGCTCGCTCGACACCGCGAGCCACGTGGCCTCCGCATAGGGCTGGCCGGTGTTGGAGAAGCGAGCCTCGATGGCATCGCGCCGCGTCTGATCCCAGACCGCCGCGAACCGCTGCTCCGCCCCGGCGCAGGGCTCGGCCAGCACCGGGTCTTCGTCGGCGAATCCGGCCGCGACGCCCCACCCCCCGAGCAGCACCGCGGTGCCGCCGATGCCCGCCAGCGCGGCGAACTGAGGCCGCCTCAACGCCGACTCGCGCTCGAGCGCATCGAGCAGGGTCTGCATGCTCGAGTAGCGATCGTCAGGGTTGGTCGCCAAGCCCTTGAGAACGATCGCCCGGATGCGACCGGGTACCTTCACGTGGGATGGGGGCGCAGGCACCTCCCCCCGGTCGATGAGCGCGAGGATGGCCTGCGCCCCCTCAGCCACGAAGGGGCGGTGGCCGTAGAGCGACTCGTAGAGGGTCACGCAAAAGCTGAACTGATCGGTCCGGCCGTCCACCGCCATTCCGCGGTGTTGCTCCGGTGCCATATAGGCCGGCGTCCCCGCGAGTCGGCTCCGAACTGGGACGCGGGGTGCCACCGGGCCCTGATCGCTCCACGAGTTTTGGCCGTCGTCCGGCTCGAAGTCGCGGGCCAACCCAAAGTCCATGACGTGGACTCGTCCATCTCGGCCAAGCATCACGTTGTCTGGTTTGAAGTCTCGATGGACCAGAGCAGCACCGTGCGCCGCTGCGAGGCCCGCACCGGCTTGAACCATCAACTTGACCACAGCCCGCCACGTCAACGGCTCGCGGGCGAGACGGCTCGTCAGGGTCTCGCCGTCGACGAACTCCATGGCGACCACGATCCGGCCGTCGTGCACCGCGACATCGTGCACCGCGATCACGTTGGGATGACTCAGCCGCGCGAGTGCACGAGCCTCGGCCATCAACCGCTCTTGGGCACGCTTGCGCTTGGAGGGATCGCTGCTCGCTTTGCGCAACAGCTTGATCGCGACTTTGCGATCGAGTTTGGGATCGTACGCGGCGTAGACCACCCCCATGCCGCCGGCGCCGAGCCGATACAGCACCACGTATCGGCCGAGAACTTCGTCTGGCGGCAGAAAGCCAGACGGAATGGACTCGCCACTCCCGTGGAGCCCGGCAACGCTTTCGCCCCGGTCGCTGTGGGTCGGCTCAGACACTCAGACGCGCAAGCATGCCCCGGCGAGCGCCGCGCGAGAAGGTCTCGCCGGGGACAGTGTCCTCCACCGCCATGGCAAAGACGGTTTCAGCCACCGC
>CAYGTG010000376.1:0-7472 GCA_964352485.1 uncultured Nannocystaceae bacterium
AGACGGGGCGCGAGCGCAAGAGCATCAGCCACGAGGACACCTATCATGACGATGTGATGGGGCGAGATGCACTGCGAGCCAAGCTGCTCTCACAGGCCACCCGCGTTGCGGATCGACTCGTTCGGAAAAAACTGGTCGGCGGCAAGGTGCAGCTGAAGATTCGTGACACCGATTTCAAGACCGAAACACGGCAGTCCACGTTGTCTGTGCCGACCAACCAGGCCAAGACAATCTACGCCGAGGCTTGCCGCTTGCTCGACGCCGTCAGCCTCGATCGCCGCCGCTTTCGGCTGACAGGCGTGGGGATTGGACAGCTTCGAGGCGAAGGGACCGGGGCGCCGCAGCAGCTGGACCTGCTCTGCGCGCATGAGGAACCGCAGCAGGACAAGGGTGCGCAGCTCCAGGCGGTACTCTCGGCGGTCCGCGGTCGCTTTGGACACGAAGCGCTGTTTCCCGCCGCGGCGGGAGCTGCGGCGCGGGCGGGCGCGAGCGGAGCGGCGAGCAAGACGCTGGATGAGGACTGAGCCGGTATGATCGAGGCCGCACTCGCCGGGTTGGCGCTGTCGATGCAACCGGCCGAGGCGATCCGCTGGGGTGGCGGCGGCGGCTCCGGAGGCGGCGTCTGCGAGTTCATCCCGATCGCGTTCTGCGAGACCACCCCCGGCTGCACGGTCGATGGGACGGACTGTGTCGCGGAATAGCTCGCTCTACTTGAAGACGGTCTCGCGGTAGAATTTCAGCTCCGCGATCGACTCTCGAATGTCATCCAACGCGCGGTGGCTCTCCCCTTTGGGCGGGGCCTTCGCGTCTGGGTACCAGCGGCGAGTCAGCTCCTTGACGGTGCTCACGTCGATCATTCTGTAGTGCAGAAATGCGTCGAGCTTCGGCATGTACCTGGAGATGAAGCGCCGGTCCTGCCAGATCGAGTTGCCGCACAGCGGTGACTCCCCGGCTTTGCACAGCGGTTCCAGGAACGCGAGGGTCTGCGCCTCGGCCTCGGCCAGCGAGGTCGTCGACGCCTTTACGCCCGCGGTCAGTCCCGACTCCCCGTGGTGCTTGGTGCACCATTCGTCCATGGCGTCGAGCACCTCGTCGGGCTGATGCACCACGATCTCAGGGCCGTCGGCGACCAGCTCGAGCTCGGCGTCGGTCACCAGGGTGGCAATCTCCAAGATCCTGCAGGCATCCGGGTCCAGGCCGGACATCTCGAGATCGATCCACACGAGGGGTGCAGGCGTGCTCACCGAAGCGAGGCTAACACGGCGCAGATCATGGGCGGGGACACGCGCACCACGTCCTTTCGCCGAGGATGGGACGCAGCGCCGGGGCATCTGCGATACTTGAGTTGGCCCCTGTGGGCGGCGAACGAGCGGTATCGATGAGCGTCCGATCAAATCTTCTGCTGGCTGCGGCAACGGCAACCGTGGTGGCCTGCGCGGGCGGCAGCGACGCCAACACAGCCGGGGGTGCGGATGCGGGCCCGGGCACAACGGGCGCCGAGTCGACGGGCCGCAGCACGCAGACGATCACCGAGACCACGGGCATCTCTGCAACGGGTGGTCCGCTGACGTCCAGCTCGACGAGCGAGAGCTCGACGTCCGGCGATGGCCTGACGACCGACAGCGGCGAGGAATCGACGACCACCGCATCCACCGGCATCGCATCGACGACGGGGACGGACGCGGGCACCGGGACCGGCGATGCGAGCACCGAGACGGGGACGGACGCGGGCACCGATACCGACGGCTGCGATCTGATCACGCCGGACACCACCTGCGAGTTGGGCGTTCCGCTGACTGCTGTCAGCGGCGATGACGGCTCACAGGTCTCCGAGACCGGCTCGGGCTCGACGTGGTTCTTGGTGCAGGTGCAAGAGACGAACGCGAGTATCTTCGAGGAAGACCTCAGCTACACCGTGCAGCTCGAGTCCCCGCCCGGGGTCGACTACGACGTCTTCGTCTACGAAGGTCCGCAAGACGGCGACCCGGACTGCGAGGTCACGCCCGTGCAGGGTGTCGGCGAGGGCGGGCTCGAGACGGTGAGCGCGGGTTGGGACGACGACCAGGGGATCGGCGGCGAAGACGACAGCCTCTGGCTCGCGATCGAGATCGTCCTCGTCACCGGCAGCGACTGCGCGGCCGAGTGGACGCTTACGGTCACCGGCGGGACCTGAGCAGGCGGTCCGGGCTCCGCGACGTCCTGCAGACGCAGGACTGCGCTGACCCGTCGATTCCCGGTTCACAGAGCACTCCCGGTCAAGCGCCGCGCGGACGGTCCGCTACGCTGTAAGAGCAATGACGGCGAGTCAGCCATGGGTCGGGCGCATCCACCGGGTCCTCGATCACATTCAGGATCAGCTCGACGATGACCTCCGACCGGAGGCCCTGGCGGATCTCGCGGGCTTCTCGCGGCATCACTTCCACCGGGTGTTCCGCGGGATGACCGACGAGTCGGTGATGGGCTACGTGCGCCGGCTTAGGCTCGAACGTGCGGCGCAGCACCTCAAGTATGGGCCCGAGAGCGTCACCGCCGTTGCCTTCCGGGCCGGGTACGCCAGCCATGAAGCGTTCACGCGGGCCTTTGCGGCCAAGTTCGGCCAGTCGCCCTCGCTGTATCGCGAGGAGGTGGCGACTGCCCTGCGGGACGTGCCGATCGTGCTGCGGGAGGAGCCGTCGCGGCGGGTCGTCGCGCTGCGGCACATCGGTGCCTACGAGGACTGCTTCTCGACCTGGGACCGGCTGATGCAGTGGGCAAAGGCCCGCCAGATCAGCCGACGCAGCACCCCGGACTTCGGACTCTGCTACGACGATCCGGACGTCACCGACGACGCCCGCATCCGCTACGACGTGTGCGTCGCGGCGCCCACCGACTCCGGGGCCACCGTCGGCATCCTCCCCGAGGGCATGTTCGAACGCACCATCCCCGGTGGACGCTACGCGGTGGCGACCCACCACGGCCCCTACGAGACGATCAACGACACCTACGTGGCCTTGATTGGCAAGTGGCTGCCGCGCCGCGGCGTCGAGCTGCACAACGAGCCCGTCTTGGAGATCTACCGCGCCGGCCCAGACGTCGCGCCCGCAGCCGAACTCGTCACCGAGATCTGCGTACGGGTGGCACCGCGCGACTGAACCGCCCGCGACTTTCGAGCGCAGTCCGACCAACGCCCCCATCTCTTTGGGGGCTGGCGGAGCGCTGCGCCCTGAGCACGAACCCAGGCGCCATCAACATGAAGACACGAATCGCAGCCCTCCTTCTCACCACGAGCACCGCGCTCGCCTGCTCCCATCAACCCAGCACCACCGCGACCCCTGACGTCGCCCCCGAAGAAACGACCATGAGCAACGAAGACACCGTCCGCACCTTTCTCGGCGGGTTCAATGACCCGTCCAAGATCCAAGCCTCGCTCGACCTTCTGGCAGACGATTACAAGTTCAAGAACCCGATGGTCGAGCTGAACTCCAAGGCGGAGTTCATCCCGCTCGCGCAGAGCATCGGCGCCACCTTGACCGGCGTCGACGTGCTCCACGTGGCGCAGGCCGGCGAGTGGGTGGCCGCCTACTACGTGTTCAAGTCTGCGATCCCCGGGGTCGAAGTCAATCCGGCCACCGAGTGGTTCCGGGTCGAGAACGGCATGATCAAGGAGTCGCACCTCGTCTACGACGCCTCGCAGTGGCGCAAGGTCTACGCGGCGATGGAAGGGCAGTAGGCCAACCTCGGGTCGCCTCTGTCGGCTATCCGGCGTTGCCGAACAGGTCGCCAAGGATCCCGGTCACCCACTTCACGTGATCGTGGTCCACCGAGTCCGACAGCTCCCGCGGTGCGATGACCCGCACGACGACGTGGTCCTCGGGGTCATGCGGCTCGATGGGTCGCTCCACGAGGTGAACCTCGGCCTCGCCCACGCAGCTCTCACCGCATTCGGGAACGTGGCTGCCGTCTGCGTACGCCCGGACCACGTCTTCGATGCTGACCTCTACGGTCTGACCAAGCTCCACCGCGTATCCGGTGGAATCGAACTCTCCGAGCTGCACCATGAGGACAGCGAGACCGTTGAGCAGGTCGGTGGCTCGCTGGAGCACCTTCGGGTCGCGGGGCAGACCGTCGAGCTCGAGGTCGGGACTGCCGAAGCGCCGCATGCCGCGGGTGCTCAGGCGCACCCCGTCGGGATTCATTTTATCGATGAACGGCACCACGGCGATCTGCTCGGCGATGTTTCCCAGCGATGACTTGAGCCGCCGCGTGGTGAACGTGTCGACGCCCACGGTCTCTCCCGTGTCCGGGTCATGGATCAGCGCGCCGTGTTCGAGCGCGACGATGCGCGTGAGCGTCTGCAGCAAGCGGAGCCCCCGGACCGCGTATTGGTTGCGGTACTCGGCGCGAAGCAGCAGGGCTTGCGTACGGCCGGCGAGGCTGGCCCGCTGCTGGGGCGTCAGCGCTCGAGTGAGGATGGGGTCCTGCAACGAGGCCGAGCCCACCGCGCCTTTCGAGCCGCCGACGGGGAGCACGTCGATGTTGATACCGAGCAAGTCCCGCGTGGCTCGTGGCGAACCATCCCCGGGTCCGGCTGCGACAGGCGCGGGCTCCGTGGCGATGAACTCCAGCAGCAACGCAAGCTCCGGTTCATCGCTGGCGGTCGCCAGCTTGGACTTGACCAGCGTCTGCAGCGCTTCTCGAGCGGGAGCTTGATGCTCGCCGGGCGGAAGCAGCAGCAGGTAGGCTTGGGAGGTGCGGTCGGCGAAGACGACCACGTGCGGATCTCCAGACTCGGCGGGCTCCGTACTCGGCGACTCGTCCCCGGACGCCGCCGGAGGGGCCGCTGGGCCATCGGCTCCATCCGCTCGCTGGCCAGCGGTTTGAGTCTCGTCCTGCGCAGGTTGCTTGGTGCAGGACACGCTGAGGGCGGCGAGGAGCAGGAGCGAGCGTTTCATGCGTCAGCGTGTTCGGTGAGAAGGCGGGCCACGATGGCGGGGTCGACGTTGCCCCCCGAGAGCAGCACGCCCACGTGCTTGGGAGCGCCGGGAAGGACTTCGCGCAGCGCCACAGCCAACGCCGCGGCGCCCGAAGGCTCCAGCAGCATCTTGTGGCGATTCAGTACGTGCACGAGGCCGCGTCCCATCTCGGAATCGTTCACGAGATGACTGCCGTGGACCACGTGTCGGGCGATTTCGAAGTTGAGCGCCCCCACCTGCACCGGCTTGAGGCCATCCCCAAGCGTGGGTGCGGGTTGCACACAGACCCGCGTGCCGGCCGCCAGGCTCTGCGCCATTGCGTCGCAACCCTCGGGCTCGGCCGTGTAGACGCGGATGCCGGCGGCAGCACAGACCACGCACGCGCCTGCCAACAGTCCACCTCCGCCGACCGGGACGACGATCGCATCCAGTCCCGCGCCGTCGGTGCGACCGCGGACCTCCTGCACGAACTCGAGCGTGGCGGTGCCAGCCCCGGCGACGATGTGCGGGTGATCGAACGGCTCGATGATCGTGGCGCCGCTCTCGTTCGCGATCGCCTGGGCTCGCTCTTTGCGTTCGCTCGAGGTCGTCCCCGCGAAGACGATCGTCGCCCCCAGCGCGCGGACCGAGGCGACCTTGACCTTTGGCGCATCGGTCGGCATGGCGATGCTCGCGGGGATCCCGAAGCGCTGTGCTGCGAGCGCCACCGCCTGGGCATGATTGCCCGAGCTGTAGGTCACCAGGCCGCGCTCGCGAACCTTGGGCGCCAGCCGCCCCACCGCGTGAAGTGCTCCGCGGGCCTTGAACGCGCCGACGTATTGGAGATTCTCGGCCTTGAGCCAAAGCGTGACGCCTCGCTCGGCAAGCGTGTCGTCCCGAACGACCGGCGTGCGGCGAACTTGCCCCCGCAGGCGATCCGCGGCCGCCTGTACGTCTTCGAGCTGCACCGGGAGCATCGGTGCAAGGCTACCCGGTTTTGCGGTAGCGTTCCCGCCGCTTGGCTTCGTCGCTCGAGAGATGGCTGAAGACCCCACGGGCGTGGGCGCTGCTCGCAGGTCTTGTCGTGGTCGTGATCTACGGCCTCGAGATGTCGGCCTCGGGTCCGTGGGATCCGTGGGAGACACACTACGGCGAGGTGGCCCGCAACATCCTGCTGCGCTCCGACCCCGTGGACCTGTGGTGGCAGGGTGGAAACGGTGGCCCACACGCCACGGCCGAGAAGAGCTTCGCCTCCAAGCCGGCGCTGCCGTTTTGGTGCATGGCGCTCTCGATGAAGTTGATGGGCGTTGGCGTTGGCCAAGATCCGACCGAAATGGTCCAGCCGTTTTGGCCCGAGTTCGCGATCCGCCTGCCCAGCATGCTCATGGGGCTGGGCGCCACGTTGTTCCTCGGCGGGGTCGCCTGGCGCCTCAAGCGACCACGCGCCGGCATCCTCGTGGGGCTGGTCCTCGCGACGATGCCGCAGTGGGCGATGGCCTCCCGTCAGGCGCTCACCGACATCTACTTCGTGGGCCCCGTGGTGGTCGCGGCCGGGTGCTGGGCGATGGCGTGGCTGCAGCCGGACCGCGCGCTGCGGCGTCGTGGCGCCGGCCTCAAGTCAGCGCCCTGGGACCGGGCGTACCTCGCGTTTCTCGTCGCGTTTGCGATCGCGGCCGTCGTCCCCCTGGCGGTCGTGCATCAGCACGCCTTCGATCCGCTGACGTGGAAGTACTTCGGCGGTGATGCGGGGTTCGCCAAAGGCCTCAAAGACATCCAGAAGCACATGTTCGGCTACTGGGCGATTGCGCTGGTGGTGCTGCTGCGCAGCCTTCGCTGGAAACACCGCTCGCAGGCGTGGATGGGCATCCTCTATCTCGCCGCCGGTCTCTCCTTGATCGGCAAGGGGCTGATCGGTCCGGGCATCGTGGGGGCCATCGTGCTCGCCCACATCGCGGTGTCGTGGCGCTGGGGACTGCTGCGCCGCTGTGGCTTGGTCATCGGAACGATGCTCTTCGTCCTGCCCGGCTTTCCTTGGCACCACGCGATGGTGCTGTATCGCGGCGACCGATGGGTCAGCGAGCTCATCATCCAAAACAACCTGCAGCGGTTTTCGACCGGTGAGCAGAAGCAGGCCGTGGGCGGGTTTGCGTTCTACCTGGAGACGCTCGGGCTCGCCGCGCTTCCGTGGTCGATGCTGGTTCCTGCCGGCGTATGGCGGGCGATCGAGGCCTTCAAGCGCGACCCCGACGAGACGGAAGACCACGGCGGGAAGGCGCTGCATCGATTCGCGTTTCTGTGGTTCATCGTCGCGCTGCTGACGATCAGCTACAGCACCACGAAGTACTATCACTACCTTATCCCGGTGCTTCCACCCCTGGCGCTGATGCTCGGCCTGTGGCTCGATGATCTACTCGAGCGCACCAAGCCCTCGTATGGCGTCACGGTGTGCGCGCTTGCGGGGCTGGTCATCGGGGTCGCTGTGGTGCGCGACGCGATGCTCACGCCAACATGGCTGGCGCACCTGACCACCTACCTCTACAC
>CAYGTG010000377.1:0-7458 GCA_964352485.1 uncultured Nannocystaceae bacterium
GCCTCGGGCACCAGCGCCGCGGACACGTCGTCGTCGTCGTCGCCCGAGTCGCCAGCGGAGTCGCCCGAGTCATTGTCGTCACAGGCAGCGGTCGAGAAAAGCAGGCCAGCGGTGAGCATCCAGGGAATGAGGTTCTTGCGAAGCATGGTCTTGGTCCTTCCCTCCCCTCACGCGCCGGCCCGGCTCAGGTCGCGAATTAAGTTTCATCTGGCGCGTATGGACCCGGCTTCTGGAGCCATCTCTCGGCTTCACTGCGAAGCTCATCATCCGCTTCCTCGCGCAGCACCTCCGCCGCTTCAGCCGCCAGCGCCTTCGCCTCGCTCTTGCGGCCCTGCATCCAGCGCGCCTGGGCCAGCAAGAAGAGCGCTTCACCGCGGGACCCGAGCCCCGGCGACTTGCCCGCGAGAAAGCTCCCCGCCTCCTCAAACATGCGGGCCGCTGGCTCGGTCTCACCGACGAGCAGATAGGACTCGCCCGCGCCCAGCAGGGCCAACCCGCGAGAGACATCGCCGATGTGCTCCAAGGCCTGACGGTACAGCGCCAGGGAACGTGGGTAGTTTTGCCGAGCCCGCTCGAGGTACGCGAGGTTCATCCGCGCGGTCGCGACAAGGTCGTGCGTCTCACCGTGCGCCCTGAGCAAGATCTCCAGCGCCTGCTCTTGGCGCTGCACCGCGTCTTCGAGCCGCCCCATCTTTTCGTACGCGACCGAGAGGTTACTCAGCGAGACGCCCAGACTCGGATGGTCCGAGCCAAGGAGCTCGGTTTCGAGGCTTAGCGCACGCAACAGGTCCCGCGTGCCCTCCTCGTAGTTCTCCAGGCCGATCTGCGCATTGCCTCGTAGGGCGTAGCACTGGGCCACCAGCGGATGTGCCTCTCCTGCCACCTTGGACAGCACGCGAACGGCCTCGTCTGCCCGCGCCACGCTTTCATCGTAGCGAGCGAGATCCTCGAGCACGATCGCAAGGTTCGCCGCCGTCTGGCCCACCGTCATGTGCTCGACCCCGTACACGCCAACAAACACCGCGTACGTCCGTTCGAACACTGCAAGCGCGTCCTCGGGCCGTCCCAGGGCGCGGAGAATGGCCGCCCGGTTGTTCAAGACTTGGCCGACACGAGGGTGGGACGAACCCAGCCGCGCCGAGAGCAAGCTTGCCGCTTGGTCGAAGGCGCCCGCGGCCGCGTCCAGGTCGCCAAGACCAAGCTGCGCCGCGCCAGTGCCGTTGAGCGCGAGCCCGAGATCGTAGGTTGCCTCGAGGTTGGACGGAGAGTCCTTTCGAGCCAGCGCCTCGGCGACGGCGAAAAACTCCAGCGCCCCCCCAGGATTGCCCGCATCGTGTTCGATCCATCCCCGGGAGATCGCCCTAGACGATGCCTGCTTGTCGGGACCGTCCAGGCGTGCCGCCCAGGCCTCCGCCCGGTCGGCCAGGTCTCGCCCCTCCTGATGGCGGCCCAGCTTGTAGCCCACGACCCACGCGAGCCGGTGGAGCGCGATCGAGACCGCCACATCGTTGCGGCTGATGGTCCCCAGCGCCAACGCGATCCGCAGCTGTTCCTCGGAGGCTTCGTGGTGGCCCAGGTCGTGCTCGACCCAGCCCACGACGAGCCGAGCCTCGGTCTCCAGCCACTTATCCTGCCGGGGCACGACTGCGGCCAACACGTCGCGGGCCTCGTCGCTCGCCTCCTGCAGCGATGCCGACTCTCGGAGTGCTTCGGCGTAGGCGATGCGATCACGAAGCGCCTCGACTTCGGGGTCGGGGTTGTCGCCGATCTCAGCAAGCGTCTGCACCGCGCTGCACTGTTCGAGCCCAGGCAGCGCGTCGACGGCCTCGGTGGCGGTGCTCACCACCGACGCATCTGCGCGCTCCAACACGGTGAGCACCGCGTCCAGGTTTCGCAAGCGGCGATCGAGGCAGAGCATGCGAGCGCCGAGTCGTGCGTCGTCCTCTTGCTCGGCGTTGCACGCACGGGCGTGTTCGACCAACCACTGCTGCGCGTAGCCGTCGAGAGTGGGCAACACCGTGTCGGCCACGCGATCACTCCACGTGCCGCCCGGTGATCGCAAGGCCGCCTCGAGAGTCGCCCGGCGCTGCGTCGTCCAGACCTTTTCCAGCTCGTCCAGTGCGCCAGAGCAGCGCTGCTCATCGGCACCCGCGGGCCACAGAAGGAAGGCTGAGAGTGCGCCGAGCGTCCCCGCGCCCACGGGCCACAGCGGCGTGTTGGAGGCTTTCCGAAGCGCCTCTGCAAACGCGTCCATCGACGGATAGCGGACCGAAGGACGGACCTCAAAGCCTCGCGCGGCAACCTTCGAGACGCGCCGCGGGAGCCTGCGACAAGCCTCGAACCCGCCTTCACGAAGAGGCTCGGCCGACGCCTCGGGCAGAACTCCGCTCAGCGCTTCGTACAGCGCTACCGACAACGCAAACTGATCGGATGCGGGCGTGGCACGCTCGCCCCTGCGCTGCTCCGGCGCCATGTAGGCCGGGGTGCCAGCACGGCTGGTGCCGGGCGTCCGCGCACCCGCAGAGATCCCCCCTGCCACGGTCGCTGCCGCAGGCTCCGCGTCGATGGCGAGACCAAAGTCGACCACCACGACTCGCCCCTCATCGGTGATCATCACGTTGCTGGGCTTGACGTCTCGGTGAACGATTCCAGCCGTGTGTGCGGCCGCCAGCCCCTTCGCCGCATCACCGTAAACCCGAACGACGTCACGCCACGTACGCTTGGCCCCCCGCCGCCACTGCCGAAGCGTCTGCCCCTCGATGAGCTCCATCGCAACGAACACTCGCTCTTCCCAGCGCCCGACATCGTGCACCGTGATCACATGCGGATGGTTGACCTGAGCCAACGCGCGAGCCTCGGAGACCAAGCGTGGTTGTTCGGAGGGCCGCGAAGCATGAAGGATCTTCAGCGCGACCATGCGCTCGAGCTTGGGATCGTATGCTGCGTAGACCGACCCCATGCCGCCTCGGCCCAGCGGATGCGCGACCTCGAATCGACCCACCGGTTGCCCTGGGTGCAGTCGGCTGGAGAACTGCTTCTGGACCCGGTCCAGGGTCGAGCTGTCCGGATCGTTGGCGCCACGGGTGTCGATGTCCTGCTCCGCGGCAAGCAGCGCGAGCACACCAAGCCACTGCGGGTCGGCGTCCATCGCCGCCTCGGTATCGGCGCGTTCGGCCTCACTGAGCTCACCGCGAAGGTACGCAGCAATTCGAGCTTCGGACAGCGTCGCGGTTGAGGTAGACATCAAAGGGTCTCGTGGCCGATCAGGATAGCGTCAGTGCGCTGGCAGCCGGCTTCGCTGCGGCATGGATCGGTGAGATTCCGGACGCGGCCGCACTCGAGCGCGCGCTGGCTGAAGTCGAGCGGGTGCTCGGCGCGGCGTGGAACGAGCAGCCTCCCCACATGGAGGCGTTTGGGGCCGAGCTTTCGCGATGTTTGGCCGACGACGCCGATCCGTGCACGATCACAAGTCTGTGCCTCGAGGACCTGCACCTGGCGTTCGCCGCTCGCCAGGGGCACCCAGGCGCCATGGCTCGCTTCGAGACCACGGTGATGAGCACGCTGGGTCGCGTGATCGGTCGAGTGGATGGCTCGGAGGCGTTCATCGACGAGGTCAAGCAGCGGCTGAGAACGAAGCTGTTCGTTTCCGATGGTACGACGCCCGCGAAGATCGCTCACTACACGGGTCAAGGAGCGTTGTTGGTCTGGGTTCGGGTCGTCGCGGTCCGAGAGGCCCTCGACTCGATCCGAGCCGAGAAGCGACGCGCGCTCGACTCCGACGAGGCCCTGATGGCCATCGAGGCCTCGGGGACCGGCCCCGACATGCTCGCGTTCAAGCAGCAGTACAAGGCCCAGTTCTCGGCGGCATTTCGGGATTCGCTGGCGAGCCTCAAGCCCGAGCAACGCAACGTGCTGCGGCTGCACTACGTCCACGGGCTCTCGGTGGACAAGCTCGGCGCCGTCCTTCGGGTGCACCGCAGCAGCGCCGCGCGGCGGGTCGCCAAAGCCCGCCAGGATCTGTTGTCGGGAACCCGCCGCCTGCTTCACACGCGACTGTCGATCGACCGGCAGGAGTTCGACCAGCTGATGGGTCTGGTCGCAAGCCGGCTCGACCTCAGCATCGAGCGCTTCTTGGCCGCAAAGACCAAGGGCTGATGCTCACATACAGATTTCGCACTCGTCGACGCACTCGTCTTCGTCGGTGCAAGGCATGTCTTCCAGGCCTGGCGTCTGACAAGTGCAAGCGTCGTTGATGCACTGGTGGCTGCTCTGGCAGGTCTCTTCGCTGGAGCTGGTCATCCCCCCGCCCTCGTTGCCGCTGTCGTTCGCCGAGTCGCCAGCGCTGTCGTCTCCGCCGTCGTCATCGTCGCAGCCCGCGACGGGGATCATCAGAGCAAGACTCAGCATCAGGGACTTGAAGGTCGCGTTCATGGGCGTGTTCATACCGGTCACTCAGCACCCGCCACATGCGTCGTCGCACGCGCTTCGAAAAACAAGGTCTCGTTGGAATTGTGGGGGGTGCATCGCGATGCCTCTGCTCCCGACACGCCGCCGCCCGACCCATGTCGCAAGAAAAGATCGTCATTCTTCAGCAGGCTTCGGATCCCAGACGCTCACCCGCTCGATCGGTTTTCGAGCAATGTTCGGTACGGTGGCTTCTGCGGTGGGATACCCGACCGGAAACAAGATGAACGGTCGCTCGTTCTTCGGCCGTCCCAGGATCTTGGAGAGGAATCCCATCGGGCTCGGCGTGTGCGTGAGAGTGGCGAGGCCCATCTGGTGGAGCGCCGCGATGAACAACCCGGCTGCGATGCCGTTGCTCTCGCGCACGTAGTAGTTCTTTTGTGGCGCGCCCGCATCGTCGAAGCCGGTGACCTGCTCGAACTGCACCACGATGTACGGCACGGTCTCGAGGTAGGATTTGCGCCAATCCGTTCCCAGGGGAGCCAGCGCTTCGATCCAATCGGCCGGCATGCGACCTCCCTCGTAGCTTCGTCGTTCTTCGTCTTCGGCCGCGATGCGGATCTGCTTCTTGACCTCGGGGTCGCTGACGACGACGAAGGTCCAGGGCTGTCTGTGAGCACCGGAGGGAGCGGTCGAGGCCGTCTTGATCGCAAGCTCGATGACCTCTCGCGGGACTGGGTCGTCCGAAAAGAAGCGAACCGAGCGGCGACCATCCATGCTCTCGTAGAAGGCCTGCCCGCGCGCGACCGAGTCCTCGTGGCCCACACGCTGGGGGCGGTAGGGGACTGGCTTATACTCAGCGCTCGACATCCCGGAAGCTTGCCATGGCCGCCCCCGTTTGTACTACCCGCCTCGTGGCCCGAGGAGCTTGCCCAGCGCCTCTTCGGCCTGCGGCGTCATCTCCGTGAACTGAATTCCCATGCCTCGCCGGCCCGACTTTCGCCCGTCGCATGCGCGCACCACGACACCGCCCAACACGATGGTCGTGTCGTCAACTTCAACCGTGAGCCGAACCTTGGTGCCGCGGGGTCTCGGCTCGCGAATCGCGATGAAGGCACCACTACGACTCATGTCAAACGTCCGAGACGCGGTCATCGCTTCCGCGGTCTCAAAGCGAAGCCGGACCTGGAGCTGGAGCGCCACCCGGGCGCAGTGCCGCCGTTCGGCCCCTTGCTTTGTCGCGAGGTTTCCCTGTGATGCGACATCGGCTCCGCCACCTTGCTGCGTGGCCGCTGTGTCCTCGCTCGCATCGCTCGAACCGAACAATCGGCTGATCCACCCCGACATCTGGATGTGATCATAACCATGCCGTGAAAAAAAAGCTCTGGGCGAGTTCGCGCGTGATCAGGTCCTGGACTCGGGCGTGCCGTCCTCGGCGTATCCGATTCGGGACAGTCGCAGCTCCCTGCGGAACACCTCGGGCTTGAAGATGGATGTCCCGGTCAGCATGCGCACACAGTCCTGCAGTCCCTCGGTGACGGCTGGATGTGGGTGCAACAGCTCGGCGAGCTCTCGTGCAGACCGACCGTGCTGAATCATCAGTGACACTGCTTCGAGGCTCGTGGACGCATGCACTCCCAGAGAGCGCATGCCCAGAATACGCATTTCGTCGTCGTCGGTGACCAGCAGTTTCACGAAGCCATCGGTGGCTCGCATCGCGATCGCGCGGTTGACCAGGCTGTAGTTGTAGACCGCGACGCGGTACGGGATGCGCTGTTTCTGTGCGTCCTGTTCGTTGAGTCCGATCGCCGCGACCTCGGGATCGAGGAACATGATCGTGGACAGGTTGTCGTAGCACAGCGGTTTCACTGCGGGGCCGCAGATCCGCTCGGCGGCGTGTCGCCCTTCGATCTCCCCGACACTCACCAGTGCAGCGTTGCCGGACACGTCCCCAACCGCCCAGATATTCGGCAGGCTGCTTTGCGCGTCGGTGACCTCGATCTGCCCCCGTTCGGTCAGCTTCACGCCGATCTCCTCGAGACCGAGGGTCTCGGTGTTGACGACTCGACCGATCGAGATCAGGGCCTTCTCGACGCGAATGGTCTCTCGTCCCCCGGTTGGGTGCTCGATCGTGTACTCGACCTGTCCGTCCACGCGACGCATGTCGATGAGCTTGGCGCGGTGATGAATCGTGACGCCCTTGGCCTCGAGGTTCGTGGAGCACAAGCGCGAAATGTCGGCGTCCTCGAAGGGGAGGATTCGTTCCGCGCGATCGATGAGGTTGACTTTGGTCTGAGCGAAGTTCGCGAAGATTGTCGCAAACTCGCACCCCACCACGCCGGCGCCCAGAATCACCAGGCTGCGCGGAAAATCGTCCAGAGCCTCGACGTGATCCGAGGTCATGATCGTGTGGCCGTCGACGTCGATCGAGGGGATGTGGCGCGGGCGGGAACCCGTCGCGATGATGAAGTCGGAGGCCGAGATCGTTCGAGCCGACCCCGCAGCACCGCCGTCGATCGAGATGTGGTTGGCATCGGTAAAACGAGCGTTGCCATGGATCAGGTTGATCGACCCTGGGCAGCCCGGCCGCGGCTTGGAGAGCTCGCGGAGCTGCCGAGCGATCTGATTGACCTTCGTCTGCGTTGCCGTCTCGACAGCCTCGGCCATCGCTGAATAGTGGATCTGCAGGTCATTCGCGACGAAGCCTCGGTCCCGGCGGGTCGCGTTGCGATAGTCCCGCGACAGCTCCCACATGGTCTTCGAGCTCAGGGCTCCGTTGTGCACCCCCGCACCTCCGAGCTCGGCCTTCTCGATCAACGCCACGCGCTTGCCAAAGTCCCAAGCCCGCATCGCCGCGGCAAAGCCAGCCGGGCCAGCACCGATCACGCACACGTCGTAGTCCGACATCCAAAGGATGGTACGCCGGTGAGCACGGGGGACAAGGTGCGCCCCCGTGCAGGGCGGGTTCGGATTCGGTCCGAGACGGGTTTTTTCGCAAGCTAGTACCGCAGATCTGAAGTCCGTTCCGGGTTTCGGCAGAGGGATTCGCAGCAA
>CAYGTG010000378.1:0-7456 GCA_964352485.1 uncultured Nannocystaceae bacterium
CTTTGGACGAACCCAGGACAGCTACGCCGCGCCGCGCGGCGTAGCTGTCCTGGGTTCGTCCAAAGCGGAACGCTGCGACCTCGTCCTCATGGGTGCGCCAGCCTTCGATCACCACGGTGTCGTACGGCTCGACGATGTACCCACGCTTGTGGGTCGAAGCTTGGCCGCCATCGATCACGTCGAGTCCGTCGACCGAGGCGACGACCTCATATCGGTGTGCAGAGTGGTTGCGGACCTCGATCTCGTAGCGTTCGCCAGGCGCCCCGATTGCGTATCGTTGGCGCCCGACGTCCAGGGCGTCCAACACTCTTCCCCGGCTGTCGATGAGGGACACCGAAACGTCCCGGGCGGGGTCGTAGAGGGTCGATGCGCGCCACGGGGATTCGCTGGAGGCTGAGACCCCATCGAAGTCGTCGTACCAGAGGCTGAGGACGGCTTCGGGGCGGCCGGTCGCGCGCTCGAACCGGGTCTCGTAGGTCCCGCTGCGACGCCGCTCTCCGTAGAGAGTGCCGAGGCCGGCCCGGTCCTCGGCGAGTTCCACCGTCGCGGGACTGGCCTCTGCGACCCGCGAATCTGGCTCTGAGGACCGTGGGCGTGATGGGGCTCGAGCCTGCGGAGTCTCCGAGGCGCCGCCGAAGCGTGTTCCCAGATGAGGAGATGGAGCGCGTTGCACGCCTCTGTGCGAGGCACAGGCAGCGAGCGCGAAAGCGAGCAGCACGAGGGGTAGGGCGCGAAGGATCGACATCGGTTCGCGGCCGGAACGTCGGCATGGCGCCCGATCCTTACAGCAGGGAACGCCGTAAACCACTGGGGCGGGGATCACTCACACCTCACCACACCGAAAAACGTGTGTCTTGGCTTGCTCTCCCGGCACGCCGGATCTACACACCCCCCGCCTGCCGAAGTGTAGGACACGACCACACAGGAAGCCGACCGATGACCCGATGGACACAAACCACACTCGCGATGAGCTTTGCCGCAACCGCCCTGATGGGCTGTGCTGGCACCGCGACCGTGGCGCCCACCGCTCCCACCGCGCCGGCCGCTGACGGGGCCAACGTGCACGCCGTCGTGCTCGAGCCCGCGGTCGCCGCCGCTGCGGCACGCAGTGGGATCGACACCGCCTGGCTCGCCTTCCGTGATCAGCGTGACGCTCGTCTTTCCCAGGTCGCCGAGCCTCTCGTCGCATGCGCCAACGCGCCGGCGAAAGAGCAGAGCCCCGAGTGCGTCACCCGACGTGAGAGCTTCGAGGTCGCCTACGGCCTCAGCACGCTCTATCGGGTCACCCGCGATCCGTCGTACCTCGACGCAGCCGACGCAGCCATCACCCCAAAGGCCATGTCGCGCCTGGGCCGTCTGGGTGTCTACGGCCAGTCGTACTTCCTGGCGCTCGCGACCGAGCGGGAGACGACCAAGCACCGAACCGATCTGCACGCGGCCGCCGGTGATGTCGCCGCATCCTTGGAGAGCTGGCTGAGCGAAGCCGACGACTACTCGTTCGCCCAGCGTACGATGTTCGGCAACGAGGAAAATGCGGCCGTCGTGCTGGAGCGTCTGTGGGATTGGGCCGAGCTCACCGCCGACGACGCGCTTCGAGGCCGGCTGCGCACCCTGACCGAGACTCGCTTCGTCGCCAAGGACATGGACTCCTGGTGCCCGCAGACGGTCGACAGTGAGCCCGAGAACTTCGAGTTTCTGCCGCCGTGTCTACAGCGCGCGAGTGCCGTGCTGTCGGTCTTGCCCAGCGAGCGGTCGAACCCCTGGCTCGACACCTTTTTGTCGCAGCAGACGGAACTCGAGCCGCTGACCCTGTCGCGACTGGCGACCCATGAAGCGCTCAACTTCAGCCGCGCTGTCGCGCTGTGGCGGGTCTACGAAGCCACGGGCGACGTCCGCTATCGCTCGAAGTACGTGCAGCACGTCGAGGCGGGCTTTGACCGGATGGCCCAGCGCACCGACGCTGGTGAGAGCATCGACCCGTGGCACGCTGCCTATGCCGTTCAGGCGCTGGCGATGAGCGCGGAACTCTAGACCTCAATCAAGCGCTGTTTTTTGAAAGTCGAATGATTGAGGGCTCGTAGGCGCCGACAGGCGCCCGTTTCGGGTGAAGCGGAGGAGGCTTTGCCTCCGCAGCGAGGGGCCTTTGCGAAAGGCCCCTTCAAGGATTGGAGCCTAGACCTCAATCAAGCAGCGCTTGATTGAGGTCTAGAGACGCCTGCGAGACCGAGGACCGAGCGCCGCCGCATGGGTTGTGAACCCTGTGGCGGCGTTTCACGTTCACGGTTCACGCACGCACTCACTCGCAGGTGATGTCGACACGGGTCGGGATCAGCACCTGTGCGTTGATCGTCCCATTTCCAACCTGACCCTGGGCGTTGAGGCCCCAGCAGAACAGCTCGTGGGTGTCCGACAGCGCGCAGGCGTGGCCGCTTCCGAACACGACCTCATCGATAACGATCGGCATGCTCTCCTCGTCGAGAAGGTCCAAAATCACCGGCGTTGTGGCGAACAGATCGTTCTTGGTTTCGCCGACGAACTGAAGCTTGTTGCCGGTGTTGTCGCCCCAGCAGTACACATCGCCGGTTCCCAGCTGGGCACAGGTGACGTTGCCGTGCGCCTTGAGATCCGTGATCGCGCCTTCGGGCAGGAGTGCGACGACCGGCGTGATCGAGTCGACTCCCATGCCGTCCCCAAGCTGACCCAGCCCGTTGTCTCCCCAGCAGTTGACCTGGCCGCTGACTCGCGCGCAGCTGTAGGCGTCACCGGTCGCGATGTCGCCGACGGGCGGGACGAGGATCTGTCGGACTGTGGCCGAGAAGGGAACGGTGAGCGGGTTGACGCCGAGCTGCCCGTTGGCGTTCTCGCCCCAGCAGTACATTTCACCGGTCGCGGTGCGTCCGCAGACGTGGCTGGCCGCGGCATCGATTTCGGCGAAGTTGAACAGCGCCTCGACGTTGACGGGACCGGGGGTCTCCGCGCCGGTCAGCTGCCCGCGGTTGTTGGTGCCAAAGCACGTGGCGAGGAAGTCGGCATCTTGCGCGATGCAGGTGAAGCCTGTGCCGAGCGCAGGCTGCACCCAGTTCGTCGCGAGGTTGAGCAGGGTGGGGACCGCGGTGCCGGCCGAGGGAAGACCGGGCACCGATGCGCCGGTGACGTTCTCTCCCCAGCAGACCGCGTTGCCGTCTTCTCGCAGTGCGCAGGTGTGGGCCGACGCATCGATCTGGGTCGCGCCAAGTCCTTCGCCTCCCAGGAGGCTTTCAGCGGTCAGGACCGGGTCGGCGGAGGACAACACGCCGGGGACGCCGAGCTGGCCGGTGTCGTTGGAGCCCCAACAGAGCACCGTGCCATCGGTGCGGGTGATGCAGGTGTGGTTCGCGCCGGCGGCGATCTGCGCGACGCAGCCACAGCTGCCGCCGTAGCAGGTGAGGCCCTCGTCGCAGGTTTCGTCACAGCACGGCTGCTCGAGGCTCCCGCAGGTGTCGCCGGTCTCCGACCCGGTCGCGTCGGTATCCGTCGCGGTCGGGTTGGTTGTCGAGGGGTCGATCGTCGTGACAGGCTCGGTGTCTGAGGAGCTGCCCGAGCCTGAGCTGGTCGAGGGATCGACCGTGGTGGGGTCGATGTCGGTGTCTGTCGCCCCTGGCGCGACCACGCACTCGCCCGCGAGTTCCCCGTCCGCCTCCTCACCGTAGCGAAAACCGGTGTCGCAGAGCGGATCCACGTAGCTGCAGTAGCCTGTGGGCTGACAAAAACCCGGCTCGTTACCGCGGAGACATTGGGTGCTGTCCGAGCAGTTGTAGGCGCCAATGTTCAGGCAACCGCTCACCAAACCTGCGGTGAAGCCCAGCGAGAGTGCGATCCGTCCAGACGCCTGCATCGTGATGAGGGGGCGCACGGTGTAGGACGTGCGCGACGCCGGGAGAATACCACGTAGGCCACAACTCCAGCATTTCGCCGCTGGCTTGTGGCAGGTCGCGTGGGCGCGCTAGCATGGACGCACGATGAACCGAGGAACCGGCGGTGCTCATCCTGCCGCCTCGGCAGGCCTACCTCCCCCCGCGCAGGGAGAGGCCCCAAGCCGCATTGGCCGCTACGAACTGCTTCGCAGGCTCGGTGCTGGCGGGATGGCTGAAGTTCACCTGGCGCGCGCCACGGGATTCGAGGGCTTCGAGAAGCTGCTGGTTCTCAAGCGGATTCTCCCGCACCTCGCCGCCGACGCACACTTCGTCCAGATGTTCTTGGCGGAGGCACGCCTCGCCGCTCTCCTGCAGCATCCCAACATCGTTCAGGTGTTCGATCTCGGGAGGGAAGGGACGGACTTCTTCTTCACGATGGAGCTCGTCTATGGGGAGAATGCCTACGCGATCTCGCGGGCTGCTCGGAAGCGGGGCGAACAACTGCCCATCGAGCACGCGATCTCGATCACCATCGGCGCCGCGTCCGGGCTCCACTACGCCCACGAGCGGGTGGGGATGGATGGGAAGCCGCTGGGCATCGTGCACCGCGACGTCTCGCCCACCAACCTGATGGTGACCTACGATGGGTGTCCGAAGGTTGCTGACTTTGGCATCGCGAAGGTCACGAACCGAACCGACGTCACCCAGGCCGGCATCCGCAAGGGCAAGGTGCCCTACATGTCGCCCGAGCAGTGCAAGGCTGCGCGCGTCGATCGGCGTAGCGATGTCTTCGCGCTGGGCATCTGCCTGTACGAGCTCTCGACGGGCAGTCGGCTGTTCGATGGCGACAACGAATTCGGGGTGATGAACCGGATCGTCACCGGCGACGTCCCGCTGCCCTCCACCCGCCGAGCGAACTACCCTAAGGCCCTCGAGCACATCCTGATGCGGGCCCTCGCGACCGACATCAACCAGCGCTACCCCACGTGCTTGCACATGCAGCACGAGCTCGAGGCCTTCGTTCGCGAAGCGAGGCTCGACGCCAGCGCATCGTCGCTCGCCCGTTGGATGCACCATGTGTTCAAGCCCCAGCCGTTCCCATGGGGAGCGCTTCAAGGCGACGGCGTTACGGGTGGAGGTGGTGCACGTCCGACGATCGCCGGCTCGGGGGCGGGCCTGGGCTCCAGGCCCGGTGACGTGGTGAGCCGTCCGGACATGACGCCCCATTCGGGCGTGGGCAGCTACCCCATGCCTTCGAGCGCAAACTCGGGCCTGATGCCATCATCCGTCCGTCCTGTGTCTTCATCGGTTGGGACCGGAGCTGGAGGAAGCCGGACTTCGCCCGGCGCTGCGACCGACGGGGGCACGCTCAAGGGAGTCGCCATGGGGCTGGGCATCGTCGCGGCGATCGCGGTCGTCTCCGTCACCGGGTTGATCATCTATAAGAAGACCGGCGGGCAGCAGGACCAGACTGCCGGTGCCCAGGCATCGGCAATGGCGGAGGCCGAGGAGGACCACGCCGAGTCGTCCGAGGCCCCGGTCGCCGAGGCCCCACCTCCGGCACCGAACGAGGTTCCGCCCGCCGAAGACGCGGCAGAGCTCGCGGCGCCGGTTGTCGAGGCTCCGCTTGCTGAGCCCGAGCCCGAGCCCGAGCCCGAGCCCGAGCCCGAGCCCGAAGAGGTCATCGAGCTCACCGACGATCCCGAGCCGGAGTCTGTCAAGCCCAAACCTTCGAAGCCGAAGACGTCGAAGCGAAAGACTTCGAAGCCGAAGACGTCGAAGCCCAAGTCCTCCAAGCCCAAGAAGAAACCCAAAGGGGACGGTGGATCCGCCCCAGATGGCTTCTGGGGCAACTGACCTTCAGGGATTTCCAGCATGTTCGTCCCCTCCGTTCTTTCCGTCGTCCTTTCGTCGCTGTTGATGACCGCAGCGGGTCCCGACGACCTGCTCTCCGATCCTGACGCCCAGGCGCTCGTGTCGGAAGCCCAGATCCTGTTCTCCGAAGGAGACTTCGGGGGCGCGGCAAAGTTGATCGAGAAGGCCTACCTCATCGAACCCGTGCCGGAGCTGTTGTTCCCGTGGGCACAGGCCGAGCGAGAGCAAGGCAACTGCCGGGCCGCGATCGATCTCTACACCCGACTGCTCGAGGAAGTCCCCCAGGGGCGTATGGCTGACGCGGCGCGCAGCAACATCGCGCTGTGCGAAGAAGAGATGCCGGCCGAAGAGGAGGAAGAGGAGATGGTTCCGGTGGTCGAGGAGGACCCACTCGAGGAAGAGTTTGACGAGCCGGAGGCCGTGCCCGTCCCCAAGACCGACACGCAGCCCAAAGCGAAGCAGTGGTACAAGGATCCCGCTGGAGGGGTGTTGACCGGGCTTGGCGTCGTGGGTGTGAGCGCCGGGGCGGCGCTGCTGATCATCGCCAACGGGAACGCGAATGGGGCTCCGGACGCGCCATCGCTTTCCGACTACAACTCGCAGAGCGACGCCGCGCTCACCCAGCGTAACGCCGGCGCGGGCGTGCTTTCGGTCGGCGGCGCACTGCTTATCGCGGGCGTGATCCGCTACGCTTTGGTCGCGAAGAAGAACAAAGCGTCGGCGACCGCGTCGGTTTGGACCGCACCCGGCAGCGGCGGTGTCGTCCTTTCTGGGCGATTTTGAGCATCGACAGCGCCGCTCGAGATGGAGGTCACGGCAAGCCCGCCCCACCGTCAAACCCGGTGGCGTCAAGCCTGCTACGTTCCGGCCTCTTCGAGGTTGCCATGACCCTGCGTAGCTCTTGCGTCCTACTCTCCGCCTGGTTTGTCCTGACCGCCTGTGACCGTGGATCCGACGAGAGTACGTCGGCTTCGAACTCCACCTCTGGCGGCAGCACGTCGGGGAACGATCCCACCAACGTGTCCGTCTCGGTGTCCATCTCGGCGACCACGCCGATGACCGGCCCCGCGCCGACGGACGGCACTGGAGGCGCAACCGACCCGACGAGCACGGATGCCACGCAAGGGGAGACCGAAGACGCGACGACCCCGACGCAAGGGCAGACCGACTCGACGAGCACCGACCCCACCGTGGGGGAGACCGAAGACGCGACGACGGGCGGAGTCGGTGGCACCTCGGTCTACGACGTCCAGGATGGCACCATCGCGGAAGGCGAGGCTGTGAGCCTCGAAGGCGTGGTCATCACCGGGCTTCGGATGTTCGTCGGCGTGACGGTCCAGGAAGTCGGAGGCGGCGAGTACAGCGGTGTGTACGTCGATACCGGAAATGTCGATCTGAGCACCTTCTCCGTTGGCGACGTCGTCGACGTCACCGGCGTCACCGCGGAGTCCAACCCCGGCAGTACAGGACTCGATGGGCTCACGCAGATCCTCTTGGGGAAGGGCGACACGATGACGGCGACCGGCGACACGATGGAGCTCACCGCGACCGCGGTGGACTTTGCCGTCCTCGGCGACCCGGAAACTGCCGAAGCGTGGGAGAGCGTGCTCGTCACCACAGCGGGCGCATTTGAGGCCGTCACCGCGACCGCGTCGTTCGGCGAGTTCGGCGAGTTCGGCGTGCAGGAA
>CAYGTG010000379.1:0-7453 GCA_964352485.1 uncultured Nannocystaceae bacterium
GGTTCGGCGGGGTTGTCGGCCCTGGGTCCGAGGGAAATGTGGGTGAGGCCCAAGCCTCGGCCGCCGAGCCGCCGCGGGCGCGGCGGGGCGCGGTCGCGGTGGCCCCGCGCGGGCGCATTGCCTCGCACATTGAAGCGACGGCAAACCTGGTCGCGCAGCGTTCGATCTCGGTGGTCGCGGAGGCACCGGGGCGGATCACCACGCTGGGCGCCGAGGAGGGCGACAGTGTCGAGCGCGGCGCCCTGCTGGTGGCGCTCGACTCGTCGGAAGCGACACGGAGCCGGAAGACCGCGCAGATCAAGCTGCGTGCGTCCGAGGTCGCGCAGACCCGGACCGCCAAGCTGGCCGAGCAGCGCCTGATCGCCTCCGAAGAGCTCGACACCGCCGTGACTGATCGCGACCTTGCGAAGCAGGAGCTGGAGAATGCAGACGCGGCGCTGCGTCGGGCTCGGGTGCGGGCTCCGCTGTCCGGGAAGATCACGGGCCGAAGCGTGGAGCGGGGTCAGTACGTCAAGGTTGGGGATCCGCTGTTCGAGGTCACAGACTTCAGTGCGCTCGTGGCCCGGATTCACATCCCCGAGCGTGACGCGATGCAGCTCGAGCCGGGTCGCGACGCGGAGCTGGTCCTGCAGGCCAACCCCGACCTGAAGTTCTCCGGCAGCGTGAAGCGCATCGCCTCGGTGGTCGACGTCAAGAGCGGCACCGTCGAGGTGACCATCGAGGTCCAGAATCCTCCGGCCCAGGTTCGTTCGGGCAGCTTCGTGGGCATCCGCCTGCTGCGCGAGCAACATGATGATGCGTGCCTCGTGCCTCGCGAGGCCGTGATCGTGGACCACCAGGGCGAGCACGTGTACGTCGTGCAGGACGAGGTCGCCCGGCGCAGGACGGTTGTTGTCGGCGCCAGCGAGTCAGGACGCTCGCAGATCCTCGAAGGGCTGGACGACAACGAGTCGGTCGTCGTCGCTGGACACGGGGCGCTGCAGGACGGCGCCCCGGTCGAGGTCATCGCGCAAGAGGCCGGCTGATGCAGCTCGTCGATTTCTCGCTGCGCCGCCGGGTGACGGTGGCTATGTGCGCCGTCGCGATGGTGCTGTTTGGGCTGGTGGCGTTCAGCCGGCTGAAGATTAGCCTGCTGCCCGACCTCTCGTATCCAAGCCTGACCATCGAGACGTCTATGCCCGGGGCGGCACCCGCCGAAGTTGAACAGCTGCTCACGCGGCCGATCGAAGAGCGGGTCGGCGTGGTTTCTGGGGTGGAGCGGATCTCCTCCGTCTCGACGCCGGGGCTCTCGCAGGTGACGGTCGAGTTCGGCTGGGGGCGCGGCATGGATTTCGCAGCCATCGACGTGCGCGAGAAGCTGGAGCTGCTTCGGTTTCCCGACGGCAGCGAGCCTCCGATCTTGCGTCGCTACGATCCCTCGGCGGACCCGGTGCTTCGGCTGTACCTCACCACCGACGGCACGGCGCAGATCGATCTGCTGGCGCTGCGGCAGATTGCAGAAGAGCGGGTCGAAAAGGACCTCGAGAGCACCGAGGGGGTGGCGGCGATCGACGTGCGCGGCGGACTGGAGCCGGAGATCGAGATCGAGATCGACCCTGGTCGGTTGTCGCTGACCGGCCAGAGCTTGGCGACCGTGACGGAGGCGCTCCGCAAGGCCAACATCGACCAGGCCGGCGGAAGCCTCTACGAGCGGGAAGCGCGATATCTGGTGCGGGCCCGCAGCCGATTTGGTTCGCTGGCGGACATCGAGGCCACGGTGCTGTTCGATGAAGACGGGCGGCGCGTCACGGTGGGCGATGTGGCGACGGTGCGGCGCACACATCGTCAGCGCGAGAACGTGACTCGGCTTGGTGGGGAAGAGGCGGTTGAGTTGGCCCTGTTCCAAGAGGGCGACGCCAACACCACTGCGGTGGCCAAGTCGGTGCACGCGCGGCTGGAGATCGTGCGCCAGCGCCTGCCCCAGGGGGTGTTGCTCGTCGTGGCGGCGGACCAGTCCACGTTCATCGAGGCCTCGGTCGATGAGGTGCTGCAGGGTGCTGTGCTGGGCGGCGTGTTCGCAATCGTGGTCCTGCTGTTGTTCCTGCGCGACGGCAAGAGCACGGCGATCATCGCCGTCAGCATCCCGGTATCGGTCGTGGCGACGTTCTTCTTGATGTACCAGACCAGCACCACGCTCAACGTGATGTCGCTCGGTGGTTTGGCGCTCGGCGTCGGCATGTTGGTCGACAGCGCCATCGTTGTCCTGGAGGCGATCCATCGCCGCCGGGAACAGGGCGCGACCGCGATCGAGGCGGCGCGCGAGGGGGCGAGCGAAGTCGGACGCGCTGTGACCGCGTCCACGCTGACCACGGTCGCGGTGTTCCTCCCGGTTGTGTTCCTCGAGGGCATGGCGGCGCAGCTGTTTCGCGACATGGCGGTGACCGTATGCTTCTCGCTGGTCGTGTCGCTCGCGGTCTCGTTGACGCTCATCCCGATGATCTCGGCGCTGAGTACGAGCGGTCCGAGGGTCCCGTCGCCTCCATTCGGACGCGTGGTCCGTACGTTGTTGCTGCCCGTCGTGCTGATCCGGCAGGGGGTCTGGACCATCATCGCCGGCATCGCGTGGGTCCTGCGCCCGTTGGCGGCGCTGTTCGGCGCCGCCTTTGAACAGCTTGCCGCGGCCTACCCCTCGATATGCCGGTGGAGCGTTCGGCGTCCGTGGACCGTGGTCGGCATCGCCGCGCTCGCGTTTGCGGCCACCGCCGCCTCGGTCCCTCGGCTCGGGCTCGACCTGATCCCCAGCCTCTCCCAGGGCGAGTTTGGCTTTGCGTTGGAGCTGCCCGCAGGCACTCCACTGTCCCGCACCGACTCCATCGTTCGCGACGCCCAGCGCGTGCTGGTTGATGATCCTCGGGTGCTGCGGGTCTCCTCGGTCGCCGGTGCGTCTGCAGTCAGCGGTTCCGCGGGGACCACCGGAGGCGAACACACGGCGGCGCTGTCCATTCGCATGGCCCCGGACGCGACCGCCGAAGACGAAGCGAAGATCATCACAATTGTTCGGCAAGCGTTGGCGGACGCCGGGGTGCAACGCTCACGGCTGACACGCCCGGCGGTCTTCAGCCTCCGGCGCCCGGTCGAGTTGCACGTGTTCTCCGAGGACCTCGCCGTTCTACGCGACCAGGCCGATGCCCTTCGTGCCGGCGTCGCCACCATCGAGGGCGTCGTCGAGGCACGGTCCTCGGCGGAGTTTGGCAGCCCCGAGGTTCAGGTTCGGTTTGACCACGAGGCCATCGCCCAGTTCGACCTCCGCGTTGCTGACATCGCCGGCTCCGTGCGGAACCAACTCCAAGGCGATGTGACGACCCGTTTCCGGCAGGGGCACCGGGACGTGGACATTCGCGTGCGAGCGTTGCCTCGTCAGGAGGCGACCCCTGAGGACCTGCGACGACTGATCGTGGCCACCCGGGATGGCGCGCCGATTGTGCTGGAGTCGGTGGCCTCCGTCGCGTTGGGAACCGGACCCAGTGAGATTCGCCGACTGGACCAGTCGCGGGCCGCGGTGGTGTCCGCGGATGTGTCTGGCCGGGATATGGGCGCCGTGGCGGCCGACGTGGCGAAGGCCGCGGAGGTGGCCCGAGCTGCCGGTGCACGCGTCGAGCTGGCCGGCCAAGAACAAGAGATGTTCCAGTCCCTGCGCTCGCTCCTGTTGGCAACCGCCTTGGCCGGGTTCTTGGTCTACGTCGTGATGGCCTCACAGTTCGAGTCGCTGTTGCACCCGTTTATCGTGATCTTCACCCTTCCGCTGGGCGCCATCGGCGTGGTCGGTTCGCTGCTGGTCACGGGCAGCTCGATGAGCGTCATCTCCATGGTCGGCGTGGTCATGCTGGCCGGCATCGTGGTGAACAACGCGATCGTGCTCGTCGACGCGATCAATCAGCGCCGTGCGGACGGCATGACGCAACAGGCTGCCATCGTCGCCGCGGGCCGCGATCGATTGCGTCCGATCTTGATGACCTCGGCGACCACCATCTTGGGCTTGCTCCCGCTGGCGCTCGCCCAGGGTCCCGGTGCCGAGTTGCGCCGGGCGCTGGCCATTGCGGTCATCGGCGGGCTGGTTGTGGCCACCGCATTGACGCTGGTGGTGATCCCCGCCGTGTACCGGCTCATCGATCGCAAGCACTACGGGGAGCCTCCGGCATGAACCTCGTCCGCCTCGCACTCGACCGCCCGGTCACGACGCTGATGCTGCTGGTCAGCATCCTCGCGGTGGGGGTGATGGGTCTCGTTCGCCTCCCGCTGGCCTACCTGCCGAAGGTCGACGTGCCGTTCATCGTCGTGTCGATCCCGCGTCCCAACTCCAGCCCGCTGCAGATCCAGGAGGAGGTCACCGAGCCGGTCGAAGAGGCCCTGGCGACGCTCTCGGGCATCGACACGTTGCGCTCGGAATCGACGGCGGACGCGGCCGTGTTCTTCTTGGAGTTCGACTGGGGGCAAGAACTCGACATCGTTCGCATGCAGGTCAGCGAGACCGTGGAGCAGGTCCGGCCGACGCTGCCCGAAGACGCTCAGCGGATCAGCATTTCCTCGTTCAATACGGCCGACATCCCGGTGGTGCAGGCGCGGCTCTCGGCGCAGAGCGAGGACCTCTCGGCCAGCTACCCGCTGCTGGAGGCCCGGATCCTGGACCCGATTCGGCGTATTGAAGGTGTCGCACGGGTGGACCTCGACGGCGTCGCGCCCCGGGAGGTCTACGTCGATCTCGTCCATGACCGCATCGCCGAACATGGCATCGAGGTCAGTGACCTGGTCGAACGATTGCAGAGCGCATCGGTGGAGATGGTGCTGGGGCAGGTCGAACGCGGACAGACCCGGTACGCGGTTCGGGGGTTGGGGTCCTTCGATTCACTGGAGGCGCTGGGCGCTGTCTCGGTCGGGGTGGCGGATCTTCGGCTACGAGACCTGGCGGAGATCCGCTACGAGGAGCCGCCCATCGGCTACGGACGTCACCTCGGCCGCGAGCAAGCGATCGGCCTTTCGGTGTTCAAGGAATCGACCGCGAACACGGTGGACGTCGTGGACGCGGTGATGCGGACGATCGAGGAGGATATTGCCGCGGACCCCACGCTGCAGGGCATGGAGCTGTTCGTGTGGGAGAACCAGGCGGACGAGATTCGTGCCGGGGTCGATGGCCTGCAGCGGGCCGGATGGATGGGCGCTGCCATGGCGATTGTGTGCTTGTACGCGTTCCTGCGGCGGCTGAAGTCGACGCTGATCGTCGCGATGTGCATTCCCTTCTCGGTGCTCGCAACCTGCGGAGTGCTCTACTTCATGGGCAAGACGCTCAACCTGCTTTCGATGATGGGCCTGATGCTCGGGGTCGGAATGCTGGTCGACAACGCGATCGTTGTTCTGGAGGCCATCGACCGCAAGCAGCAGGAGGAACCCGACGCCCGCGCGGCGACGCTGGCTGGGGCAGGGTCGGTCACCGTGGCGGTCGTTGCCGCCACCGCGACGTCGCTGATCGTGTTCTTGCCGCTGGTGTTGGGTTCGAAGAGCGAGCTGACCACGTGGCTGAGCGAAGTGGGGGTGACCATCTCGGTGGCGCTGGTGTGCTCACTCGTATCCTCCCTCACGCTGATCCCACTGGTGGCGTCTCGCCTGCTTCCCCCTGCTCGAGGCCGGACCCCAGCGGCGGGGAAGGTCGCTCAGGGCTCGTGGCTCGAACGTGGATACGTGGTCACGCTGCGCTGGACGCTGCGCCGCAAGGGGTGGGCGAGCATCGTCTTGTTGCTCGCGCTGGCTGTGGGGGCGGTGCCGGTGGCTACGGGGATGGTCGCCAGCGAGCAGTTCTCCGGGACCGTCAACGAGCGCATCACGGTGCGTTACGACTTCGACGACTTTCACTACAAGTCGCAGGCCGAGCGCGTCGTCAACCAAGTCGAGGCGGTGCTCTTCGAGCACAAGGACCGATTCGAGATCGAAGAGGTCTACAGCTACTTCGCCGAGAACGACGCCGCAACCGTCATCACGCTCGCCCGTGCGGACCTTGACGATGAGGGCATCAAGGCACTGAGGGCGCAGATTCGTGAGGCGCTGCCCGAGGTCGCTGGGGTGCGGTTGGGCTTTTGGGGAGACGAGCAGGGAGGCGACCAGACCCGGTTTTCGCTGCAGCTTTACGGTCGCGACGGCCGCGTCCTTCGCGAGGTGTCGACCCAGGTCGAGGCAATGCTCCGCGATGAGGCCGACATCGTGGACGTTGGCGGATCGCTGGAACACACCCGCAACGAGATCCAGGTCCGCATCGATCGGGAGCGGGCACTGCGTCGCGGCATCACCCCCGAAGACGCTGCCGAGGCGTTCGGCTTCACGCTGGGCGGGATGCCGCTTCCACGCTTTCGAGATGGCGAGCGGGAGGTCGACACCTGGCTCGCGCTGCGGATCGAGGACCGGGCAGGCCTCGACGATCTCAAGGCGATCACGTTTCCTGTCGCCGGGGAGAACCCCGTGCGACTCGGCGACATCGCGACCTTCGAGTCGGTGCCGACGCCCCAGACCATCGTGCGGCGCAATCGCGAGGGCAACGCGCGGGTCGGGGCGACCTACGAAGGCTCGCAATGGGACGCCACCCGGGAGCGCATCGAGAAGAAGATGAATCGCCTGGACCTACCGCTGGGATACGCGTGGTCCTGGGACGACAGGATCCTCGAGCAGGATGACCAGGACGAGCAGATGGGGATCAACTTCTTGTTGGCGCTCGCGCTGGTCTATCTCGTCCTTGCTGCCCTGTTCGAGTCGCTGACGCAGCCGCTCGCAATTCTGGTGTCGATCGTCTTCGCGTTGCCGGGCGCCGCATGGCTGCTGGCGATCGCGGGCACGCCGCTGAACCTCATGGCGCAGATCGGGCTGCTCATCCTGATGGGCGTCGTCGTCAACAACGGCGTCGTGATGCTCGACCGCGTGGGACAGCTGCGACGCGGGGGACTGGACGGCGACGCGGCGTTCATCGAGGCCGGGCGCGACCGGCTCCGGCCGATCCTGATGACCGCATCGACCACGGTGCTGGGCCTGATGCCGCTGGCGATCGGAGGCTCGGCGGTGGGCGGGATGTTCTACTTTCCGCTGGCGCAGACGGTGATGGGAGGGCTGATCTCCTCGGCCGTGCTCACCTTGCTTGGACTTCCGCTGGTGACGTTGGGCGTGGAGGCGCTGGCCAGGGGTGCTCGTGCGGTGGTCCGGCACGGTGGCTAGAGATGTGATCTAGACTCCTCGGGTGCTGTTGGCGCTCGCCCACGCGTTCTCGACCGTCTTCATGACCGGGCTGATCTGGTTCGTGCAGATCGTGCACTACCCCCTGACGAGCTCGGTGGGCGCCGGAGCCCTCTCGAGCTATCAGGCACAACACATGCGGCGCACCTCGTGGGTGGTGGGTCCGCCGATGCTTGTGGAAGCCGCCACCGCAGCATGGCTGCTGCTG